>NZ_CAUTSL010000072.1:0-9162 GCF_963540955.1 Actinomyces bouchesdurhonensis | reverse complement strand
ATGGGGATCAGACTGGGCAGTTCTCGGCTGGTTATGGGGATCAGACTGGGCAGTTTCCGGCTGGTTATGGGGATCAGACCCAGCAGTTCCCCGGTGAATACGGTACTGGCGCTCCTCAGCCCCCTGAGAAGAAGTCGAAGCTGCCGATCATCGTCGCTGCCATCGCCGGCGTCGTCGTTCTGGCTCTCATCGCTGTCGCCGCCGTGATCTTCCTGGGTGACAAGGATGAACCAAAGCCGGATCCGACGAAGGACCCGACCCCTACGGCTTCGAATTCTGCGTCGAACGGCCCGACCCCCACGGCTTCGAATTCTGCGTCGAACGGCCCGACCCCCACATCTTCGGGTGCTCCGACCGGAACCTCAAACACTGGTAGCTACCACGCGAACGGCAGCTACTCCGTCGACTTCAAGATTGGTGTGCACACTGAGATCACCAAGATCGAAAAAGGACCCGTCGACGAAGATGGTGCCAACACCATCCTCGTGACGTACCAGATGACGAACAACTCCAGCGATGAAGTGTCTGCCACTTTCTACACGCCCGACCCCAAGCAGAAGGGCATCGATATGCAGAAGACGTACTTCGAACGCGGCAAGGAGCCGGCTGGTGTCGAAAGGTACTCATTCGTGACTGTTCCGGCCGGTCAGACAAAGACCTTCACCTGGGCCTACAAGTTCCCCAACGACAGTGATCCGGTTGTCTTCACGACGCTCGACTTCGACGATTTCCGTGCCAGCATCCCCGACTGGACGTGGCAGCCGTGATTCGTCTGATCGTCCCCTGGGATGAGCGCGAAGGTACCCACCATGTAGCGGACATACTTTCGGCCATCGCAGCGTGACCACACTTGGGGCTGCTCTCCTCCTGGAGAGCGGCCCCAAGTTCTTTGGAACGGCGATACTACCGCGCCCATCACCTTCACGAAGACAAACCACAGTGACGACGAGACCTACGGATCATGACTGGTCCCGCTGGTTCTACGCACACCCGTGCGACCATATGGCAAAATTGCGAACCATTGATTGCTGGAAACGACATCCTGGCGCACCCGGAATTTGCTAGGCTACAGAGTAAATATCGCGCGACGAGCGCGAGTCTCGCAAGGGAGTCATGATGACGAATCCGAACGTTCCGCAGAATGCAAACGGCTGGGGCTCATACCCCCAAGGACAGCAGGGCTACGGTGGGTATGATGCCCAGCCGCAGCAGGCATACAGCCAGGGCTATTACCAGGGCGCTGCACCCCAGACGAACCCCCAGGGCACGCAGGGTACCTATGGTGCTCCCCAGCAGGGCTACGGTGGGTACGGCGCCCAGCCGATGTATGGCCAGGGGTACAACCAGGGCGGCGTGCTCCCGATGCGCGCTTCCCGGCAGGCAACGAAGTCTATTCCCCTCATCGTTGGTGCCATCGCGGTCGTCCTCCTCCTAGTCGCAGGCGTGGCCATCTGGAAGCTTGTGGACTCCGGATCTCTTTTTGGCGGAAACGGCTACAAGGCTGACCTCAACCACGGTACCGTCCGCGTCGAAAGCACCAATATCGAAATAGGTCCACTCGACGAAGACGGTAAACCCACTGTCGTCATCACCTACTCGATTTCCAACAATGGGTCGAGGGACGTCACGATTCCACTTGCCCTGCCCGATGCGAAACAAAACGGAGACATCCTGTCCAGTGCTGATTACCGCTACGGCAACGAGCCGAGGGGATATGACTTCTGGTCGATCTACTCCGTCGTGGAACCCGGTGATACGAAGACAGTCGTGACTGCGTTCACTCTTAACAATGAGAATGATCCCGTAACTCTGAGCGGCATGGACTTCGATGATCCAAGAAACGACATCCCCGATTACGTCTGGTATCCGCGCTGATAGGACGGCGCCCTTCGTTCACGACGGCGGACGAGGGACACGCAAATGCGACAGGCGTCAGTAGCGTTGCGTTACCGACAATCAGACGAGGGGCCGCACTCCAGGGTGGGAGTGCGGCCCTGTGTCGTCCCCGTAAGAAACACGGTCACAATGCGACTGGTCACAGTCACTTTTTCGTTGCAATTTCACAGTTTGTGAAGTAACCCTCCGGCTCTGTCAATCCCTGGTACAAGCCCCATTTTTGGTAGAATCTACAAGGTTAAACATCTATTTTTCGCGCAATGCGAGGGGAGCCACGTGGCTGACAACGAGAAGACCGCCGACGGCGAACAGTCCTACGGCGCATCGGACATCACCGTCCTCGAAGGCCTGGAAGCCGTGCGCAAGCGCCCGGGTATGTACATCGGATCCACCGGTGAACGCGGCTTGCATCACCTCGTCTACGAGGTCGTCGACAACTCTGTGGACGAGGCCCTGGCTGGCTACGCGGACCACATCGAGGTCACCATCCAGGCAGACGGCGGCATCAAGGTCGTCGACAACGGTCGAGGCATCCCCGTCGACGAGCACCCCACCGAGCACAAGCCCACCGTCGAGGTCGTCATGACGATCCTGCACGCCGGCGGCAAGTTCGGCGGCGGCGGCTACGCCGTCTCTGGTGGCCTCCACGGCGTCGGCATCTCCGTCGTCAACGCCCTCTCCACCCGCGTGAACACTGAGATTCGCCGACAGGGCTACGTCTGGCGCATGTCGTTCGCAAACGGCGGCACCCCCATCACCCCCCTTGAACGCGGCGAAGCTACCGACGAAACCGGCACCACGCAGGTCTTCTACCCAGACCCGGAGATCTTCGAAACCGTCGAATTTGACTTCGAGACCCTACGTCAGCGCTTCCAGCAGATGGCTTTCCTCAACAAGGGCCTGCGCATCACGCTGACCGACGAACGCGACTTCGCCACCGACGAAGGCGACGAAATCGCCGGCGGCGAGGATGCCTCGGACAAGAAGACCAAGGGCCACCGCACCGTCTCCTACTGCTACGAGCACGGCCTGCGAGACTACGTTGAATACCTCGATTCCGCCAAGAAGACCGACACGATCAACAACGAGATCATAGACTTCGAAGCTGACAACGACGAAGGCACCATGAGCGTGGAAATAGCCATGCAGTGGACCACCGCCTACTCCTCCTCCGTCCACACCTTCGCCAACACCATCAACACGACCGAAGGCGGCATGCACGAGGAGGGCTTCCGAAGTGCGCTGACCTCTCTCGTCAACCGCTACGGCCGCGACAAGGGCATCATCCGCGACAAGGACGACAACCTCACCGGTGACGACGTCCGCGAAGGCCTGACCGCCGTCATCTCGATCAAGCTCACCGAGCCCCAGTTTGAAGGCCAGACGAAGACCAAGCTCGGCAACACCGAGGCCCGCACCTTCGTCGCCCAACAGGTCTACTCCAAGCTCACCGACTGGTTCGACGCCCACCCCGCCGACGCCAAGGCCATCATCAACAAGGGTCAAGCCGCCCAGGCCGCCCGCGTCGCAGCCCGCAAAGCCCGCGAGGCCACCCGCCGAAAGGGCGTGCTCGAATCCGCGTCCATGCCCGGCAAACTGCGCGACTGTTCCTCCCGCACCCCCTCCGAGTGCGAAATCTTCATCGTCGAGGGCGACTCCGCAGGCGGCTCCGCCGTCGGCGGCCGCGACCCCGAACGTCAGGCCATCCTGCCGATCCGCGGCAAGATCCTCAACGTCGAAAAGGCGCGCCTGGACCGGGCCCTGTCCTCGGACACGATCCGCTCCCTCATCACCGCCTTCGGTACCGGCATCGGCGAAGACTTCGACATCTCCAAGCTGCGCTACGGCAAGATCGTCATCATGGCGGACGCCGACGTCGACGGCCAGCACATCGCCACGCTGCTGCTGACCCTCCTCTTCCGCTACATGCGACCCCTCATCGAAGGCGGCCATACCTTCATTGCTATGCCCCCGCTATATCGCATCAAGTGGACGAACGCCGAACATGAGTTCGCATACTCCGACAAGGAACGCGACAAGCTCCTGGCAGCTGGCACCGCACTCAACCGCCGCCTGCCTAAGGAGGGCGGCATCCAGCGCTACAAGGGCCTCGGCGAAATGAACGACCACGAACTGTGGGAGACCACCATGGATCCCGAGCGTCGCATCCTCAAGCAGGTCACCCTCGACGAGGCCGCAGACGCCGACGAAACCTTCACGATCCTCATGGGCGACGACGTCGACCGACGCCGCACCTTCATCCAGCGCAACGCTACCGACGTGCGCTTCCTCGACATCTGACAACACCGCGACCAGCCCAGCCCCGGCCTCGTACCAGGCGGGCCTGATCGAGCAGAAACAACGTAAGGAACACTTGTGAGCGACGAGCCCACTACCGACGCGCGGCACATCTCAGACACCGAGCGCATCCGCCAGGTCGACCTGCAAAAGGAGATGCAGCGCTCCTACCTCGACTACGCGATGAGCGTCATCGTCGGGCGCGCCCTGCCCGACGTGCGCGACGGCCTCAAGCCCGTCCACCGTCGCGTCCTGTACGCCATGTACGACGGCGGATACCGCCCCACCTCCTCGTTCTCCAAGTCCTCCCGCGTCGTCGGCGAGGTCATGGGTAACTACCACCCCCACGGCGACGCCGCGATCTACGACGCCCTCGCGCGCCTCGTACAGCCCTGGTCGCTGCGCTACCCCCTGGTCGCCGGCCAGGGCAACTTCGGCACCCCCGGCAACCTGGGACCCGCGGCCCCCCGTTACACCGAATGCAAGATGGCGCCCCTGGCCATGGAAATGGTCCGCGACATCGACGAAGAATGCGTCGACTTCCAGGACAACTACGACGGCCGCAACCAGGAACCCACCATCCTGCCCGCCCGCTTCCCGAACCTGCTCGCCAACGGCTCCGAAGGCATCGCCGTCGGCATGGCCACGCGCATCCCGCCGCACAACCTGCGCGAACTCGCGCGCGGCGTCCAGTGGGCGCTCGACAACCCCGAGGCCTCGCGCGAAGAGCTCCTCGAAGCACTCCTCAAGCTGATCCCCGGACCCGACTTCCCCACCGGCGCCACCATCCTCGGCCGCAAGGGCATCGAAGACGCCTACCGTACCGGTCGGGGCTCTATCACGCAGCGCGCCGTCGTGAGCGTTGAGGAAATCCAGGGCCGCCAGTGCCTCGTCGTCACCGAGCTGCCCTACCAGGTCAACCCCGACAACCTGGCCGACAAGATCGCCCAACTCGTACGCGACGGCTCAATCGGCGGCATCGCCGACATCCGCGACGAAACCTCCGGTCGCACGGGCCAACGCCTGGTCATCATCCTCAAGCGTGACGCCGTCGCCAAAGTCGTCCTCAACAACCTCTACAAGCGCACCAGCCTGCAGGAAAACTTCTCCGCCAACATGCTCGCGCTCGTCGACGGCGTACCCCGCACACTGTCCATCGACGGCTTCATCCGCCACTGGATCACCCACCAGATGGACGTTATCGTGCGCCGCACGCGCTTCCGCCTGCGCAAGGCTCTCGAACGCCTGCACATCCTCGAAGGCTACCTGAAGGCCCTCGACGCCCTCGACGAGGTCATCGCCCTCATCCGCCGCTCCCCCACCGTCGACGAGGCCCGCGCCGGCCTGATCGAACTGCTCGACGTGGACGCCATCCAAGCCGACGCGATCCTGGCCCTCCAGCTGCGCCGCCTGGCCGCCCTCGAGCGTCAGAAGATCATGGACGAGTACACCGAGCTTAAGGCCCGCGTCGACGATCTCAACGACATCCTTGCCAAGCCTGAGCGCCAGCGCGCCATCATCTCCGCCGAACTCGGCGAGATCGTCGACAAGTTCGGCGACGAACGCCGCACCCGCATTCTCCCCTTCGACGGGGAAATGTCGATGGAAGACCTCATCCCCGAAGAGGACGTCGTCGTCACCATCACCCGCGACGGCTTCGCCAAGCGCACCCGCACGGACAACTACCGCTCGCAAAAGCGCGGCGGCAAGGGCGTGCGCGGCACCCAGCTGCGCGGCGACGACGTGGTCGAACACTTCTTCGTCACGACCACGCACAACTGGCTGCTCTTCTTCACCAACCTCGGCCGCGTCTACCGCGCCAAGGCCTACGAGATCCCCGAAGGCGGTCGCGACGCCAAGGGCCAGCACGTCGCCAACCTGCTGGCGTTCCAGCCCGACGAGCACATCGCGCAGGTCCTCGCGATCCGCACCTACGAAGACGCCGACTTCCTGGTCCTGGCCACCAAGCGCGGCCTCGTCAAGAAGACTCCGCTGAGCCTGTACAACTCGCCCCGCTCCGGCGGTATCATCGCCATCAACCTGCGCGAGGACGAGGACGGCAAGCCCGACGAGCTGGTCTCCGCGCAGACCATCATGGCCGACGAGGACCTCATCCTCGTCTCCCGCGACGGCCAGGCCGTGCGCTTCACCGCCACCGACGAGCAGCTGCGCTCCATGGGCCGCTCCACGTCCGGCGTGCGCGGCATGAAGTTCCGCGGCGACGACGAGCTGCTCAGCATGGAGGTCCCCCGCGAGGGCACCGACCTGCTCATCGTCACCGACTCCGGCTACGCCAAGCGCACCCCCGTCGAGGAATACCCGACCAAGTCGCGCGGCACCCTCGGCGTGCGCGTCGGCAAGCTCGTCGACGAACGCGGCGGCCTCGTCGGCGCCCTCGTCGTGCGCCCCGACGAGGACGTCATGGTCATCACCTCCTCCGGCAAGCTCGTCCAGGTCAACGCCTCCGACGTGCGACCCACCGCCCGCAACACCATGGGCGTCATCTTCGCCCGCCCGGACGAGGGCGACCGCATCATCGCGATCACCCGCAACCCCGACTCCGGCGATGACTCAACTGAGGAAATGAGCGACGATTCGACCGGCGAGGCAGTGGCCGACCCCGCGCAGACCGCTTCCACCGAGGAACTCCCCCAGGGGAACGCCCCCGCCGGAACGGACGGGTCCCTCGAAGGCGGCGACCTCGCCGACGATACCGACAAGTAAACGATGATCACGGGACGAGGTAGGCCTCGTCCCGTGATCAAGCTTCCAAAGCGGCGCGGAACCAGCGCCGATGCCTGGCGATGCGGTAGCCTGGCGTGTAGGAAGTGCGACCTGGAAGGAAACCCATGAGCGACCACGTCTCAAGCGCCCGCAACGACGCTCCCCGCCGAGTTGATCTCGCGATCGCGCGCATCGACGCGTGGACCGTCATGAAGGTCTCTTTCCTTCTATCCGTCGCCCTGGGTATCGCGATGGTCATCGCCACTATCGTCCTGTGGCTCATGGTCGACGCCATGCACGTCTTCAGTCAGATCGAAGAATTCCTACAGACCGTCGGGGCAGGTCGTTTCGTGGACCTGCTGGACTATGCGCGCCTGCCCCGCGTCATCTCCTACGCGACCATTGTCGCCGTTATCAACGTCGTTCTTCTGACTGCACTGTCCACGTTGGGCGCCATGCTCTACAACGTTGTCGCCTCCCTGGTGGGTGGCATCAAGGTGTCTCTCATGGACGAGTGAGAATATAAGGGGTCGGCTCACGCCGGCCCCTTTTTCCATGCCTGCGTGTGTGCGTGCCTGCGTGCCTGCGTGTTTGTGCGTGTGTGTGTGCCTGCGTGTTGGCGTCCGCGCGTGGCGGACCGTCCGTATTCTGGGTGCCTCCGGATGTGTCTGCGCTTTTCATTCGGACTGCTCGTGGATAGGAAGCGACTAGATGGATAGGCTATGGGCACGTGGATAGGACATTAAGCTATCCGTGAAGCAGTAACCTATCCGCCTACTCGTTTCCTATCCGCGTGGGTATCGGGTTTGACCATACTGGGTCCGTTCCTGCAGCGATCCGTCCTTAACGCGTTCCCTGGTGCTGCGTTGGCGTGGTTCCCCAACGATGCTGCACGTAATTCCCCTGCGACTCTTTCCAGCTTTGAAATGAAAGCGTTGGAACTGCAACGTTTAAATGGGATGGGCGAAAGTTCGGGTGACCGAATTGCATGCGATTTTTAAAGGGGTCGCAACTGAGCAGCCACGGCAGAGCTGAACGTAACGTTGTGGAAGAGCTGGATCCTAGCCGTGAGAGCGTGGGCAGTTCAGCTGGATCCACCCAGTGGAGCGTTTCCGGGGCTGCTTAGCCGCTACTAGGTGGGTAAACGCGCGCATCGAGGGGCAGTGGTGTGAAGCCAACCCGAGGCAGCCACAAGCCACTCACAGAAGCCCCTCAGCGGTCCCGGGCAAAACGAATTGGCCGAACCCTCAACAGGAGGTCGACAAGGCCACCGAGTGCAGCCCCCGAGCGCGACGGGTTCCTCGTATCGCACAGGAGCTCAGATCCGTCGATCAGCCACGAGTAAGGGTTGTGGCTCAGCGGACCCCGCCAGAGCGACGCAATGATCGAAGCACCCGTGGGCAGCGGAAACAGGGGACTCACCCAGGACTCCGCCGGCGTGAAGACGCTCGTTAGGGGAGCGATGCCGGAGAAGAAACCGTCGTCGATGACCGATTCGGGGAAACCGACAGGGTCGAAGGAAAACACGTGCGCAAGCGTTGGCACGCGCGTCGCGGCTGCCGCATACAGGGCCAAATTACCGCCCTTAGAGTGGCCGATGACGGTGACCGGCCCGGGGGCCCGATCGGCCGCATATCGCAGGTATCGCGCCGCCCACAGCTGAGCGATCGTCGGGAAGTCCAGGCCGAACTGCGCATCCTCCGCCCAGCCAACCGCAGTGCCATCGGTGCCGCGGAAAACCACGTAGGTCGCCCCGGCCTCGTCGACGAACGTGACAGCGCCGAATTGCGCGAGCGGCTGCACGCCGATCCGCGTGACCGCGTCGCGCACCCGTATGTCTCGAAACCGCGGACTCGCGCCGACTGCGCACAGGAGGGAGCGTAGAAGCGCACAGTTGCGTTCGGTGACCATCGCGTGATCGTAGAGGGCGCTGATGGACGAGGCCTGGGCGACTTCGCGCAGCCGGCATCCCCGGGTGGAGCGGGGGCCCGCCAAGGCGTGGAAGTTCGCGTACGTCAGTGTGGCGAGGGTGAGGGCGTCAGCGGGGGAGAGGTCGGAGCGCAACGGAGTTCTCGCGCTGCGAACGTAATCGATAATCGTGGTCACGAGGGTTCTCTTTCTGTGCCGCGCGCCATTGCTGCGGCTCCGTGTTGGACGTCACCAAGTCTCGATTTTGCCGGACAGTGCGTTGCTGTGTACTATATCCGAGTGCCCGCAAGGGTGCCGGTTGGGCCTATAGCTCAG
>NZ_CAUTSL010000071.1:0-9537 GCF_963540955.1 Actinomyces bouchesdurhonensis | reverse complement strand
TCCCTGACCCGACCGACGTGGGACAGCGCGTCGCGTTCGGAACGTCGGGCCACCGTGGCGCTTCGCTGGACGGTAAGTTCAACGAGGCGCACATTATCGCCATTACTGCGGCGATCATTGAGTACCGCGCGTCGCAGGGTATTAACGGCCCGCTGTTCATTGGCCGTGACACGCACGCGCTGAGTGAACCCGCGTGGCGTACCGCCCTGGAGGTCCTCGCGGGTGCGGGGATCGAGACGCGAATTGACTCGCGCGGCTCCTACACGCCGACCCCGGCTGTGTCGGTCGCGATCCTGGGCGCGAATGGCGCGCCGGCGAATCTGCGCACGGAGGGTGATGGCCTGGCCGACGGTATCGTCGTGACCCCGAGCCACAACCCGCCGCGCGATGGCGGTTTCAAGTACAATCCGCCTCACGGCGGCCCTGCCGACACGGATGCGACCGGTTGGATCGCGGCGCGCGCGAATGAGCTGTTGGATTCGGGCGAGTGGAAGGATATTCCCCGCGTCACCGGTTCTGAGCTGTTGCACGACCCGAACATCAAGCCCTTTGATTACCTCGAGTTCTACGTGTCGCAGCTGGATCAGATCATCGACATTGATGCGATCCGTAATGCGGGCGTGCGTATTGGAGCGGACCCGCTGGGCGGCGCTTCGATCGACTACTGGGCGGCTATCGGCGAGCGTTACGGTCTGGATCTGACGGTCGTTAACCCCGAGGTGGATCCGGCGTGGCCGTTCATGACGCTGGACTGGGATGGCAAGATCCGTATGGATTGTTCGTCGCCGTACGCGATGGCGTCTCTGCGTCAGGCCATGACCCCGGATGCTGAGGGCAACACGCCGTATGACATTGCGACGGGTAACGACGCGGATTCGGATCGTCACGGCATTGTGACGCCCGATGGCCTGATGAACCCGAACCATTTCCTGGCTGTGGCCATCGAGTACTTGTTCACGCACCGTCCTGGTTGGGGCAAGGACGCGGCTGTGGGCAAGACGCTCGTGTCTTCTGCGCTGATTGATCGCGTTGTTGCTTCCATGGGTCGGGACCTGGTTGAGGTTCCCGTGGGCTTCAAGTACTTCGTGCCCGGCCTGTTGTCGGGTGCGCTGGGCTTCGGCGGCGAGGAGAGCGCGGGAGCGTCCTTCCTGCGCAAGGACGGCACTGTGTGGTCGACTGATAAGGATGGCATCATCCTGGCGCTGCTGGCTTCGGAGATCCTGGCGGTGACGGGTAAGACCCCCTCGCAGCTGCACAGGGAGCAGGTGGAGCGCTTTGGTGCTTCCGCGTACGCTCGTATCGACGCGGCTGCCTCCCGCGAGGAGAAGGCGAAGCTTGCGGCCCTGTCTCCTGAGGACGTGACCGCGACTGAGCTTGCCGGCGACCCGATTGTCGCGAAGCTGGTGCGCGCCCCCGGTAACGACGCGCCGATCGGCGGCCTGAAGGTGACGACGGAGTTTGCGTGGTTCGCGGCTCGCCCGTCGGGCACTGAGGACGTGTACAAGATCTACGCGGAGTCCTTCAAGGGAGCCGAGCACTTGGCGCAGGTCCAGGAGGCCGCGAAGAAGGTCGTGTCTGACGCCCTGAACGGCTGACGCTCTTACAATGCCCGCTCACGCGGGTTGCTGGGGGCGGCGCTCACGCGTGTGAGCGCCGCCCCCGTTGTCATGTCACGCTGAGTCCATCGCTAACGGTTACGCCAGGGTCCACGCGATCACAGCGGAAGCGCGACGAGGCGCGGGCGTACACGGCCTGTTATACTGGCGGGTAGGACAAGGGCTGACATGGGCCTTCCACTTTCGGGTGGTGGTGACCGCGAAACCCGGTGATCAAGTGCCCAAGGACTAATAGCCTTCGTGGCGGCAGACTGATACCGTGTCCTGCAAACCCCCTTCCCTATGGGTTGGGTGTTTCGTGGCTCTTCGCATTGTGGGGTGTGGGGGTGGTGTTCGAAGCGTCCCGGGGATCGTGGACAGTGTCGTGGGACGACGACCGAACACAGGAGTTCGCCTTGGGCGCCTCATCAACCAAAACTCGCATGCAATTCGGGTGCCCGAACTTTCTGCAGCACCCGAAAACGTTGCAATTCCAACGGTGCGATTTCAACGTTTGACATACGTGCCGGGGAATTGCATGCGACATTTCTGAGGAAACAACATGAGGTGCCACAAAGACCCCACGCAGAAGACAACTCAAGCCCAGCAGACCCCCACAACCCCGACAGCCGCCACAAGCGCGGGGGCGCTACACCCGATCAGGGGCGCTACACCCGATAAGGGGCACTGCACCCGAACAGAAGAGGTGCATTGCCTACGGATCGGGTGCAGCGCCCCAATACACAAGAACAAACGCGGAACTGACAGGGCCCATCTACTCCCCGCCACAACCAGCCCGGGCGCGTCGGGCGGATTAATTGTGCCCCATGGACACTGCCCCACCGCGAGCGTCGTGCAGGTCGCACGTAGCGACTCATGTTGCACTCTGTTGATACTGACCCCAACAGCAACCCCACAGAAACCCAAGCCCCCACCGTATGCCCAAGGACGGCAGAACTCCCTATCAAGCCAGCAGGCGGCCGCGCCCCCCGCACCACCGAGGCCAGCCACACCCCGGCAGTATGCCCGAGGCCAGCCGCACCCGGGCGCCGAGACTACCCGCCGGTACTACTCGTCCTCCGAGATATACCCCTTGGCAACCAGGCGCGCATACTCGCTCTCAATAAACATCTCCTCAGGAGACTTAATGTAGCACTCAACGAAGGAACGACATCCCCCCGGATTAATACCCACCCCCTGCGGAGAAATATACAGAGCGTCATAAAACCCATTCCTATTCTTGCACTGCTTGGGCTTGCCGTATCGGCTCTTCAGAATGTCGCAGAAGTGCCGGTAAATCACCAGGGCATCCTTCAGTGAATCCCCCCGAGCCTCCTCAGGCGCAATATCAGTAATTAGAAAGTTAAATGAATTTACAACTCCCTGTCGACTGCTAAAGCTAGACGAAAGCTCGTGAGGTTGAATATCGGAAGTAAACAAACTTGGCTTATCTTCTTTGGGTACCCAGCCGAAGTGGTCGCGCAACTGGTAGCCGTCTTCGATGGTTTTGGGCCAGGGTGAGTCCACCCACGCCTCAAGAATCTCGATGAAACGATCATCGGACAACACGGTGAACTCAAAGGACATGATCCTCCTCTAGTGGCCCTTGATGGCCTGGTCGACACCAACAACACGCACGCCGCTCACGCACAGGATGGATCACAACCAGCCCCAACAGCAACCCCACAGAAACCCAAGCCCCCGCAGCACAACCAAGGACGACAACACCCCGGCAGTAAGCCCAAGGGTCCCCAAGCCCGACAGCGAGACCAAGGACAGCAGGACTCCGTATCAAGCCAGCAGGCGACCGCGCCCCCGCACCACCGAGGCCAGCCATACCCCGGCAGTAAGCCCGAGGCCAGCCGCACCCGGGCACCGAGACCACCCGCCGGTACTACTACTCGTCCTCCGAGATATACCCCTTGGCGACCAAACGCGCATACTCGCTCTCAATAAACATCTCCTCAGGAGACTTAATGTTGCAGTCAATGAGAGACCGATTGCCACCAATACTGATGCCAACACCGCGGGAAGTAACATACGTCGAACGGTAGTACCCCCCCTTGTTCCTGCGCTGCTTGCCGTATTCTAGGGGTGGTTGCAACACATGCTATGCCCTGAGCAGCAGCTCGAGGCGCTGCTTGGGTGTGTCCCAGTTTAGCGTTTTACGGGGGCGTTCGTTGAGCTGGTCGGCGATGGCGTCCAGGTCTGCTTCGGTCAGGGGCGATAGGTCGGTGCCTTTGGGCATGTATTGGCGCAAGAGCCCGTTCGTGTTCTCGTTCGTGCCGCGTTGCCAGGGTGAGTGTGGGTCACAGAAGTACACGTCAAGGCCTAGCTCGGAGGCAATCTTGCGGTGTTGGGCCAGCTCGCTTCCCTGGTCCCAGGTCAGTGACAGACGCAAGGAGTGCGGTAAGTCTGCGAGCTTTCCGATAATGGCGTCTTGAACTTCAACGGCGGTGTGTCCGTTGGGCAAGTGGAGCAGCATCGTGTACCGGGTGGAGCGTTCCACGAGCGTGCCGACGGCGGATTGTCCTTTGGCTCCGATGATCAAGTCGCCTTCCCAGTGTCCGGGGACCGCCCGGTCTTCCACACTGGCAGGCCGCTCGCTGATCATCACCATGGGGTCCTTGAATCGTGGTCGTACCTGGCGAGAGTATGCGGCTGGGCGCCTACGGGCACGACCTTGGCGCATCAGGGAAGCGATCTCTTTGCGGAGTGTGCCTTTGGCTTGGATGAAGATGGACTGGTAGATCGTCTCCACGCACGGGTTCATGCTCTGATTATGCGGGAAACGCATGCGCAAGTATGCGCAAATCTGTTCTGGGCTCCACCTGAGCTCAAGCTTGTCCCAGATGATGCCCCACAAGCGAGGATTGGCGCATTTGCGCGCTTTAGGACGTTTGAGTCGCTTGCCTGCTCGCATGTGAGCGATGTAGGGGTTGTAGCACGTGGAGGTAATCCCGTTTCGTCTCAGCTCCCGGCTCACCGTCGAGGGCGAACGCCCCAACCGGCGGGCAATGTCCCGAATCGAGACTCCCTCGACGCGCCATCCGAAGATGAGCATGCGTTCCTTGAGCGACAAGAACCGTTTACTGATCCGATGCGGTTGGCATTTCATGTACAGACGGTACCAGTGCTCCTGCGGAGCGATGCTGGCTCGCTCACACCGTCCACTTGAGCGAGTCCGGCCATTACGCCAGACCTTACCCGTCCGCTTCGAAACCCCGACAGCATGAGCTGCCTGCGTGAAGTTCAAACCATCAGCAAGAGCCCGAACATACTCCCGATGCCGAGCCTGACACGCCTCACGACGGGAGGGGTATTCAACCCCCCGAAAAACACGACCAAGATTGGCCACAACGAACTCCTTCACCAAGAACCGTTGCAACCACCACTAGAACCTAGCACGTTCAGACCAGCGAATTTGCAACAGAAACACCCCCACGTACCGACGATTTACAGCGGTCCACGGCCCAGCAAAGGGCCCAGTTGGCACGCGGGGAACATTTTCACGGCGCGCACCCATAGAAATATGGGCCGTGGGCCGCTACCGTGGTGATAGTTCGACTCGTCGGCTCGCCGACGCCGCCCGCCGACACCAGGAGCGCCCACATGAGCGAGGCCCCCAGCCCTGCCGCCCGCGACGACGGAGCGCGCGAGCACGCCCCGGCCTCGTCAAGGAAACCACGCACGAGTCCGCCGATCCCCTCCCTTCCCAAGGCGCGACTCGCGTTCCTGCTCCTGGCGGGCGTCGCGCTCCTCGCGGGCCTGGACGCCTCCCTCGTGCGCCTGGGAGCCATCGCACCCGTGGCCTCGACGAGCCTGGGGACCGTGCACGGGCTCCTCATGATCTACGGGTTCCTGGGCACCGCGATCTGCCTGGAGCGCGCGGTCGCCCTGCAGTCCGACGGGCGGCGCCCGTGGGCCTACGCCGCTCCCCTGCTGACCGGCGCGGGCGGCATCAGCGCGGTCGTCGTTTCCCTGAACGGGACCGCGCGCGAGGCGCTCGCAACCCTGCCGATCCCCCGCTACCTCGCCGCCCACCTGAGCGGCTTCGCGCCCGAGCGGATGATGCCCGGCTTCCTCATCACCCTCGGAATGGCCCTGCTGACGGCCATCTACTGCTACGTGTGGGCGCGCCGGCAGGCCACCCACGCGGTCCTCATCCAGCTGATGGGCGCGCTCATCGGGCTGGGCGGCATCCTCCTGTGGTGGCGGGGCCTCGAAACGCCGCGCGCGGTGCCGTGGTGGCTGGCCTTCCTGATCGTCACGATCGTCGGCGAGCGCGTCGAACTCGCGCGACTCGCCTTCGCGTCCGGCTCCACCGAGCGGCGCATCACCGCCGAGAGCGCCGCCCTCATGGTGGGCCTGACCGTCGCCCTCTACTCGCCCACGATCGGTTATCCCCTGATCGGCCTGAGCCTGGGTGTCCTCATGGCCGACACCGCGTGGCACGACGTCGCGCGCGGCACCGTGCGCATGAGCGGCCTTCCGCGCCTGGCGGCCGTGTGCATGCTGAGCGGCTACGCGTGGGCGCTCGTGCCCGCACTCATGTGGGTGATCGCGCCGCCCGCCTTCGACGGATACGGCTACGACGCGGGCGTCCACGCGGTCACGATCGGTTTCGTCGTCTCGATGCTGCTCGCCCACGCGCCCGTCATCATCCCGGCGGTTGCCCGCCGCGAGGTCCCCTACCACGTCGCCATGTGGGTGCCCTTCGCGTTCCTGCAGATCTCCCTCCTCGTCCGCCTCCTTGCGGGCGCGCGCGAGGCCCCCTACCCGTGGCGCCTGGGCGGCTCCCTGGGTGTCGTGGGCGTGCTCTTGTTTGTCGCGACGACGCTGACGGTGACGATTCGCCGGGCGCGCGCACTCTCGCGCGAGGTTGGTACCGGGGACGAGGCCGACTCCCCCTCCGCGGTTCCGGCATCCCCGGGCGCAACGGAGGGGCGATGAGCAAGCCTCGAGTTCCCCGCACCGACCGCGCGACATCGGTGTGGATGTGCGCGGCGGCGGCGTGCGCCGCGATCACGATCGTCGCGCGAGGGCGTATCCCGCGCAACCTGTGGACGATGATCCACCTGGTGACCCTGGGCGTCCTGTCGAACGGGATCTTCCAGTGGTCCTGGTACTTCACGCGCGCGCTCGCGCACCTGGCCCCGGGCGATCGGCGCGCGGGGCGCGACAATACCGTGCGCATCATTGCTTTCAATCTCTCCCTGCTGGTGCTCATCGGCGGCATGTGGTCGGGCCTGTGGTACGCGACCGTCACGGGCGCTACCGTCGTCGGCGCGATCGCCGCATGGCACGGGTGGGCGCTGCTCACCGCGTCCCGCGAGCGCCTGGCGTCGCGTTTCGCGGTGATTATTCGCTACTACATCGCGGCGGCGTTCTTCCTGGTGGTCGGCGCGACGCTGGCCGGTTTCGTCACGGTGGCCATGTTCGACGCGGACGCGCCCGCGTGGCTGGCCGAGGCCCGGGATCGTCTGACGGTCGCCCACGCGCTGGCGGGGGTCGCCGGCTGGCTGGGCCTGACGATGGGGGGAACCCTGGTGACGCTCGGGCCGACCGCGATGCGCACGCGCATGGATCCGCGGGCCGTGTCCTTCGCGACGAGCGCGCTGCCCCTGTGGGTGGGGGCGCTCCTCGTCGCCGGCGCGGGAGTCGTGACCGGGTCGATGCGCGTGGCCTCCGTGGGGTTGTTGGTCGTCGTGGGCACGGCGGCGCTGGGCGTGGGTGTTCCGCTCTGTCGCGCGGCGCTGGCGAAGGGCCCGGCCGAGTACGGCGCGTGGTCCCTCATGCTGGGTGCCGCCTGGATTCTCGTCGCGGGCGCGGGGGCGTCCCTGCGCGCCTTCGAGGGGGCGGACGCGACCGGCCTGCGCGCGGCGTTCCTGCCGTGGCTGCCGATCCTCGGCGCGGCCGGCGTGGGTCAGCTCTTCGTCGGCGCGCTCACCTACCTGATGCCCGTCGTCATCGGCGGCGGCCCGTCCGCGGTGCGCGTCGGGGTCGGCGTGCTCGAGGCCGGGGCTCCGATCCGGGAGGCGTCTCGCAACGTGGCCGCAGTCTTCGCGCTGTCCGTCGCGTCCCTCGGCGGCGTGTCCGCCGAACGCCTCACCATCGCCGCATGGGTGGTCCTGCTGGCCACCTTCATTGTCGACATCGTCCTCATGGCCCGCTGCGGCGTGGCCCAGGCGCGCGTCAAGCGCGCCGCCCAATCCCCCACCACACAAGGAGGCCGCCGTGGCTGACCTGAACCTGTCCGCGTCACCGTCGCCGGGAGGAGACGCCCCGAAGACGTCCGCGTCGAAGGGCGCCGCGTCGAAGGAAACGCCGAAGCTGCGCATGAGTCCGGCGGGCGACCACTCGCCCGTGAGCCGCACGGCGGGCGCGATCATTGGCGTCGTCTCCGTCGTGGCGCTCGCGCTGGCGATCTTCCTGTCCAACCCCACAGCGCCCACCACGCAGGTAACGGGAACGGGGACCGGGGCCACGGCCTCGTCCGTGACGCCGACCGGGCACACGACCCGCGTGTCGGTAGGCATCGATGGGATGGCCTTCACGCCCAGCCACATCGAGGTCCCGGTCGGCGACCGCCTCATCATTGACTTCACAAACTCGGGGGACCAGCGCCACGACCTGGTGTTCGAGAACGGCGTGACCTCCGGGTCTCTGGCGACCGGCGAGACGAAAGAACTGGACCTCGGCGTCGTCTCCGGCGACCTCGAGGGCTGGTGCTCCCTGCCCGGACACCGCGAAATGGGCATGACGCTGCACGTGCAGGCCACGGGCGCCACCTCCGGCGCCTCATCCTCCGCCCGGACCACGGCCCCGGGCAGCCACGACCACGGCCAGGACGCCGCCGCCGGCCCCGCTACTCCGACCGAGCTGACGGACTACGCTGCGACGATCACCCCGCGCGACCCGGTCCTGCCGCCCGCCACAAGCGAGACCGAGCGCCACTACACGTTCACGGTCACCGAACAGACCGTCAACGTCACGAGCTCGCTGACCCGCCAGACGTGGACCTTCAACGGGGACGCGCCCGGCCCGATCCTGCGCGGACACATCGGCGACACCTTCCACATCACGCTCGTGAACAACGGGACGATGAGCCATTCGCTGGACTTCCACGCGGGCCTCGTCGCCCCCGACAACGTCATGCGCTCGATCGAGCCCGGGCAGAGCCTCGAGTACACCTTCGTCGCGAAGAACGCGGGCATCTGGCTCTACCACTGCTCGACCGCGCCCATGTCCATGCACATCGCGAACGGCATGTTCGGCGCCGTCATCATCGACCCAACCGACCTGGGTTCGGTCGACCGCGAGTACGTGATGGTCGCCTCCGAGCTCTACCTGGGCGCGGACGGACAGAGCGCCGACGCCTCCCTCCTGTCAGCCCTGGCGCCCAACGCAATGGCCTTCAACGGCGTGCCCTTCCAGTACAAGGCGCACCCCATCCAGATGAAGACCAACGAGCGCGTGCGCGTGTGGGTCATGGACGCGGGCCCGAACCTGGCGACCACCTTCCACGTCGTGGGCACCCAGTTCGACACCGTGTGGCGCGAGGGCGCCTACGTCATCCGCGGCGGCGGCAGCGGCGGCGGCTGGGGCCAGGTCCTGACCCTGGGCGCCGCCGAGGGCGGCTTCGTCGAGTTCACGCCCACCGAGGCCGGCCACTACTCCTTCGTCAACCACGCGCTCTCCCTGGCGGAAAAGGGCCAGACCGGCGTCTTCGAAGTGAGCGACTGAGCCTGCTCCCCTTTCCCTGCCACGGCCTCGTCCACGTTCGACGAGGCCGTGGCCGTTTCCCGCTCTCGCGCGCGGAAAAAGGGGGTTAGCTACACCCCATCGTGACGGGCGTTGCCGCCCTCCGACCGACGATACAATAGCGGGATGCTGGGTACCTATCTCGACATTTTGCGTTACCGTCAGGCCTGGAAGTTTT
>NZ_CAUTSL010000070.1:0-9875 GCF_963540955.1 Actinomyces bouchesdurhonensis | reverse complement strand
CGGATGTTGGTTTCCTATCCGGATGTTGGTTTCCTATCCGGATGTGTTGTCGCCCGGGGGCGGTACCTGCTCAGCCAGCTGCGTTGCGGGCCCGGGCGTGGCTTCTGTCTGGGGTTATCCGGATAGGTTGTGCGCATCCGGATAGGTTATGCGGATGTGGATAGGTTATTAAGGTATCCGGATGTTGGTGTCCTATCCGGATGTTGGTGTCCTATCCGGATGTGTTGTCGCCCGGGGGCGGTATCCGCTCAGCCAGCTGCGTTGCGTGCCCGTGACTCGGCGCGTCGGGACATCGGAGGTTGGGGCCGCGGGAGGCGCGGCGGAGCCAAGGCTGCGCTCGTGATGGTTCAGCTGGCGTGGCCGAGGTCGTTGCAGCCGCTCCCAGGCATCGTGGCTGGGCTGTTCGGTTCTTGTTGCGCCCTCTGCCCGGGCCGGCGGGGGGTTTTGCAGCATTAGGAGCTGTTTGACGGCGTGTCGTCGGCGTGTCGTGGCTCTAATGGTGCAATTCCCCCCGCGGGCGACGGCGTGGGGGCTATGGGTGGCGCCCCGGGCGCCCCGCCCATGCCACCCAGGCCCCCGGGCGCCCCGCCCAGGCCCCCGGGCCCCCAGGCCCCCGGGCCGCCCACCCAGGCCACCCGCCCAGGCCCCCGGGCCCCCATGCCCCCGGGCCGCCCACCCAGGCGCCTGTGGCACGCGTTCCACGCTGCTTTCCGTGGTATTTCAAGCATTCGCCCGAAATAGCGTTCGACCCCTACATCTTGGGGCGCTTAGTCGCAAATGGCCACTAGATGTGGGGGTGCGACACGCCCAAGCCCCCGCCATTAAATGTGATGCGTAACACTAGTTGGGTGGTCGAAGGGTGGTTGTGCACAGGGTGGTGACAAGGCTGTCCACAGTGCTCACAGGGGCGACTGGCGCCTCGTGGGGGATGTTTGAAGCACTTAAAGGTTAGTGAAAAACCCGCGCATTTGTGCGCATTTTCGGGAAGCTTCATTACGGGGGCGACAAGATGAGGCGGTGGGCCTGTGATCCTGACCGCCCGCTTTATCCACAGGCGCATTGGCCTTGTCCACAACGGGAGCGCTACACACAACATCTAGGGGTCGCTTGCGTGAGTGGCCACGAGGTGTAGTGTTGTCGTGTTCGCGGCGAACGAGCCGCACGAAAGCCCGTCAGGTAAGCAAACGTCCGGCCTCGAGCCGCAAGGAGACACGAACATGTCGATCACCGTCTACTCCAAGCCCCGCTGCCCCCAGTGCGACGCGACCTACCGCGCCCTCGACAAGCAGGGCATCTCCTACGAGAAGATCGACGTCACCCAGGATGCGGACTCTCTCGCCTTCATCAAAGGCCTCGGCTACCAGCAGGCTCCCGTCGTCGTCGCGGGTGAGGACCACTGGTCCGGCTTCCGTCCCGACCGCATCAAGGCCGTCGCCGCTCAAGCTATGGCGCTGTCCGCCTGAGTCACGCCGACAAGCCCCGGCCTCCCGGTCGGGGCTTTCGCATGTCCGGGCACGGACGAGGCCGGGGTCGCCTTCTCGACAAGGCGCGGATACGCCCGAGGCAGTCAGGCGCGACACGGGGCGTGACCAGCGTGAATGGCGGGACACTCGCGCCTGAACCAGACGCGCACCCCGCGCCGCCGAGTCGAACATCCCACACGGGGACACGCCTCCCGCGCACCTCCGCCCAGGCCTCGTGAATGAGACACTAGAAGCTCACCGCCCCGACACGTCGGAAGGAACACTATGGGCATCGTCGTCTACTTCTCGTCGGCGACGGGCAACACCCGCCGTTTCGTTGAAAAACTGGGCCTCCCGGCTGCGCGAATCCCGTTGCGTCCCAAGGATGAACCTCTGCGCGTGCGTGAGGAGTACGTGCTGATCGTGCCTACCTACGGCGGTGGAAACATTAAGGGAGCGGTACCTAAGCAGGTCATTAAGTTCCTCAACGATCCCGACAATCGGGCCCTGTGTAGGGGCGTGATTTCGTCGGGAAACACTAACTTCGGCAAGGCCTACTGCATCGCGGGCGACATCATCGCGGCCAAGCTGGGGGTTCCCCACATGTATAAGTTCGAGCTCCTTGGCACGCCTGAGGATGTCTCCAGAGTTCGCGAAGGACTGGAACAGTTTTGGCAGAAAACTACACCGACACGGGCGTAGAGGAAGCTCCCTCCCCGGAGCTGGACTACCACGCGCTCAACGCCCAGCTCAACCTGTACGACGCGGACGGACGCATCCAGTTCGATGCGGACCGTAAGGCCGCTCGCCAGTACTTCTTGCAGCATGTCAACCAGAACACGGTGTTCTTCCATGACCTGGAGGAGAAGCTGAAGTACCTGGTGGAGGAGGGCTACTACGAGAAGCATGTCCTGGATCAGTACGACTTCGCGGACATTAAGGAGCTGTACAAGCAGGCGTACGCCCACAAGTTCCGTTTCCCGACGTTCCTGGGCGCGTTCAAGTACTACACGTCGTACACGCTCAAGACCTTTGATGGTAAGCGCTACCTGGAGCGCTTCGAGGATCGTGTCGCCATGGTGTCCCTGTACCTGGCGCGCGGCGACATTGAGCTGGCCCGCGCCTTCGTTGACGAGATCATGACGGGCCGTTTCCAGCCGGCCACACCGACCTTCCTGAACGCGGGTAAGGCGGCCCGCGGCGAACTGGTGTCCTGCTTCCTGCTGCGCATCGAAGACAACATGGAGTCGATCGCGCGCGGCATTAACTCTGCGCTGCAGCTGTCTAAGCGCGGCGGCGGCGTGGCCCTACAGCTGACGAACCTGCGTGAAGCGGGTGCCCCAATTAAGAAGATCCAGAACCAGTCCAGCGGCGTCGTGCCCGTCATGAAGCTGCTCGAGGACTCTTTCTCCTACGCGAATCAGCTGGGCGCGCGTCAGGGCGCGGGCGCTGTGTACTTGCACGCGCACCACCCGGACATCATGCAGTTCCTGGACACCAAGCGTGAGAACGCGGACGAGAAGATCCGCATTAAGACGCTGTCCCTGGGCGTTGTCATCCCGGACATCACGTTCGAGCTGGCCCGTAAGAACGAGGACATGTACTTGTTTAGCCCTTACGACGTGGAGCGCGTGTACGGTGTGCCTTTCTCTGAGATTTCGGTGACGGAGAAGTACCACGAGATGGTGGACGACGGGCGCATCCACAAGAAGAAGATTAACGCGCGTCGTTTCTTCCAGACGATCGCGGAAATCCAGTTCGAGTCCGGCTACCCCTACATCGTCTTCGAGGACACGGTGAATAAGGCGAACCCGATCAAGGGTCGCATCACCATGTCGAATCTGTGTTCGGAGATCCTGCAGGTGTCGGAGGCCTCGGCCTACAACGATGACCTGTCGTACTCGCATGTCGGTAAGGACATCTCCTGCAACCTGGGTTCGCTTAACATCGCGAAGACCATGGATTCCCCGGACTTCTCTAAGACGATCGAGATGGCGATCCGTGGCCTGACGGCCGTGTCTGACCTGTCGGACATTGGCGCAGTGCCCTCGATTGCGCGCGGAAACGCGATGAGTCACGCGATCGGCTTGGGGCAGATGAACCTGCACGGGTACTTGGCGCGCGAGCACGTGCACTACGGGTCCGAGGAGGCGCTGGACTTCACGAACATGTATTTCATGACGGTCCTGTTCGAGGCCATCAAGGCCTCGTGTCTCATTGCTCGTGAGCGCGGGGAACGCTTCGAGGGCTTCGAGGATTCCACGTACGCGTCGGGTGAGTTTTTCCGCAAGTACATTGACGAGGAGTGGGCGCCTACCACGGGCAAGTGCCGTGAGCTGCTCGCCGCCTCGTCCATTAAGGTCCCTACCCGGGCCGACTGGGAGGCTCTGGCGGCCGATGTGGCTACCTACGGCATGTACAACCAGAACCTGCAGGCCGTGCCCCCGACGGGTTCGATCTCCTATATCAACAACTCGACGTCGTCGATCCACCCGATCGTCTCCCGCGTGGAGATTCGCAAGGAAGGCAAGATTGGTCGCGTCTACTATCCGGCGCCGTACATGACGAACGAGAACCTTCAGTACTATCAGGACGCGTACGAGATCGGCCCCGAGAAGATCATCGACACCTACGCGGTGGCGACCCAGCACGTCGATCAGGGCCTGTCGCTCACGTTGTTCTACCCGGACACGGTGACGACGCGCGACCTGAATAAGTCCTACATTTACGCGTGGAGGAAGGGCATTAAGACCCTGTACTACATGCGTCTGCGTCAGATGGCGTTGGAGGGCACGGCGGTTGAGGGCTGCGTGTCCTGCATGCTGTGACGTGATGCTCGCTTGTCGGGTGGTGCGGGGGTCGGGAAGTCGGCCCCCGCACCGTTTTGTGCTCGTGGGGCGAGGCTGGGGTCGCCCGCGTGGGGCGAGGCGGGGGTTGCGCTTGGGGGCGAGGCGGGGGACACCTGTCGGAAAATCAGGCGCGTGAGTGTGGCGGGCGCAAGCACCAGGCCCGGCCTGGGACTTTGGCGCGCCGAGGGTGTGGTGTGACGCATTCATTCGGAATTTCCGCGTCATCCTCGTATGATTGCTGCGGAATAAAGTCCCACGTGTCTTCGGAGTGAATGATGAGTGACCCTTCAAACCCCTACGGTGCGACTAATACAGGTAGCGTGGCGCCCTACGGCGCTCAGGCCGACTACACTGCGCAGACTGGCTATCCCGGCGCACAGGCCGACTACGGTGCGCAGTACGGTTACGGTGCGCAGGCCGGTTACGGTGCGCAGTACGGTTACGGTGCGCAGGCCGGTTATGGTGCGCAGGCCGGTTATGGCCAGCCTTTGTACGGTCAGATGAGTTACGCCATCAACCCCGCGGTCGAGCGCCTGCGTTCGAATGCAACCACCGTGCGCATCATGGCGTTCATCAGCCTCGTCACCCTTGGCCCGCTCCTGGCGATCCCCGCATGGATTTGGGGCAGCAGTTTGCTCAACGAAGCGATAGGCCAGGGCGCCCCCATGGACGTTGTCAGCGATATTCGCAGTGCGCGTACGACCGCGATGGTCTGTACGATCATTCAGGTGGTTGGGCTCGTGCTGTTGTTCGGCGTCCCCTTCCTCCTCGCTGCCTTGGTCGGTAGTTCTTACTGACGTCCCGCAAGGAGACAATGCTAGGCGCCGCGGCGGTGAGCGACCGTCTCACGCGTGTGCGGAGCGCGTCGATCCGCGTCTCGTTCATCGGTGACCGGACGACGCGCTCGTACAAATATGAAATCAGTGACAGATGATGTGGAGCAGCGAGTGGGCGATACCATCAACCCCAACACGCGGCAGGAATCCACTCCCCAGGCGGTCGATGCCTCGTTCGGGCAGGGAACGGACCAACACTTTAACGCCCAGCCCATGTATGCTACGACTCCAGCGGCGGAGAAGCTTCGCTCGGATGCATCGACGGCGCGACTGCTGTCATTCCTCAGCTTCCTGTTCGGCGGTCTCCTGCTGTCGGGCGGCATGTGGTTTTGGACGAGCAAGATGATGCAGGAGGCGTCGGCACTCGACGCTCCGCTGGACGTCGTGGAACAAGTGCGAAGCGCCCAATCCTCGGCTCGAATCTGCTCGTTTATTCATATCGCCATCGTCGTTGGAGTTTTCCTCCTCGTTTTCTTCTTCATCATCCTCGGTCTGTTGGCCAGTCAGTGATGAACGCTCACTAGGGTGAGGCTCGGGTCCGCCCGGGCCTCACCTTTTTCTTCGTTCGACTCGTGCGCTGGTATGAGTGGCGCACCGGTGCAATTTTTTAGGAGCAACACATGAGTGACCCCGTCAATCCCTACGCGCAGCTCGAATCCGGCAATCAATCCGCCTATGCGCCCCAGCCGACCAACGAGCCGCCAACGTTTGCGCAGTCCGCGTACGCGCAGTCAGGCTACGTCCAGCCCGGGTACGTCCAGCCCGGGTACGTCCAGCCCGGGTACGCACAGCCTGTTGGTCAACCCATGCCCGGCGATTCACCCGTCGGTCCTGTCTATGGAAACCCCTCCTACACGCCACCGCGCACCTACGAGTATGAATCGATCGCCTCCAGGGCGGTGACGATCATGGTGCTGAGCGTCTTCAGCTTCCTCACCATCGGTCCCCTCTTGTCGGTCCCCGTGGCGATCTGGGCGTCAGTGCTCACGTCGCAGGCCAAGTCGATTGGCGCTCCCGACCGTGTCCGCTCACGCGCCCGCGCGAGCTTCGCCGTGTCACTGATTAGCGCGATCATCCAAGTTGTCGGCCTAATTCTATTCATTCTCCTGGGCGTATCGGCGGCGAATCGGTGATCATTCCCCTTGGCCTGCGGGTGACCAACAGTGTCCCGAATCATGCACTTTTTCGGGGGTGCGTGTGCGCTACGATAAACTCTGACCACCCGACCCTCACATCTGGAGCAGCGTATGAGTGACATCCGCACCCCCTTCACTCAACAGCCAGCCCGCGGAGTTCCCATGCGACAGCAATACGGGCAGTTCGCGTACGCGCAGCCGAGCGTGCCCGTCGGATACGCTCAGCCCTTCCCGCAGGCCACGGGCCTGCAACGCGCCTACGCCACCGCGTACCAGCAGGCGTTGCGCGCCAGAGCGGCGAATGGACGGATCACCTACGGCGACATACTGACAGACCAAGCCATGGCCTCGTACACGGCCCGCGTGAACGGCGTCTCAACGATAATCATCATCATGTCCGCTCTCAGCCTGTTCTTCGGCGTCATCATTTTCTCTTCCCTCGGGGTCTTGACGGGCTGCCTGCAGCTCGGTACCGCCCGCGCCTACGGCGCCCCCGAACACATCGTCAAAAGGGCAACAATCGCCCGCAATATCGCGGTGGGCTGCCTCATCGTCGACTCACTCATCCTCGCCGCCATCATCGCCATGGTCGCCAGCTAGAACAACACACCCGAACCGCCAGGCGACAGAAGTACCACTGGGACGCGACGAAAGTGCCGCAGCGTGAGGCCACGCCGTAGGCGTGCTCGATGAGCGCGTACACTCACGACACCGGCGTTCTGGCCGGCGTCACCTGTAAACTTGCAGCATGACTCCCCGATACGAAGCCCCCTCGCGCTCGATCACCGGAACCGACGCCAACCTGCTCGACCAGCTCCGCCACGCGGACGGGCGCCCCTACGGCTTCTACAAAAACGCCCTGGGCGCCTGGGATTACGGCGACTTCACCCTCGCGATCGACCACGTGCAGGCCGACCCCTACGCCCCACCCTCGTCCCTGCGCGCCTGGGCACGGCCCGAGGCCATGGGACTGCCCGACGCCGCCCTGGCCTCGTCCGACGCCCGCCTCGCCGCAGCGGACTTCATCGCCCGCTCCTTCGACGAAGCCATCCGCGCCCGCGGCACGCGCGATGTGACGATCGCCCGCGCCGGCGCCCTCATCCTCCAGCGCTCCTACGCGACCGTCCTGCCCGACCGCGTCGAAGTGCGCTTCCAGGTCAAGCTCCCCGCCCGCGGACGCACGATCCTCGGGCGCAGCGCCGCCCGCCTCTTCGACGTCGACGTGCCCAACATCGTCATGGACTGCTTCGACTACGTCTCCGAGGACCCGGCCACCACCCGTAAACGCTCCCGCCTCCTCGCCCACGTCGCCGCCTACGAGGACTACCGCGCACTCCAAAGCATCCTCGAAGAACGCGGATGGGTGTCCTTCGTCGCCGACGAGGCCCTGCTCGCGCGCCGCTCCGGCATCTCCGAGGCGCCCCTGACCGGTGACGGCGTCGTCGCCTTCGCCTCCCCCGAGTCCCTGCGCGCCACCGTCACCCTACCCCACGCCGGCGAGGTGTCCGGCATGGCGATCCCCCCGGGCCTCACCCTCATCGTCGGCGGCGGCTACCACGGCAAATCCACGCTCCTGGAGGCCATCGCCCAGGGCGTGTACGCGCACGTGCCCGGCGACGGCCGCGAACTCGTTGCCACCGACCCCACCGCCACGAAGGTGCGCGCCGCCGACGGGCGAGCCGTCACCGGCGTCGACATCTCACCCTTCATCACCCACCTGCCGGGCGGCGCCGACACCACGTCGTTTTCCACCGAGAACGCCTCCGGCTCAACCTCGCAGGCCGCCTCCATCATCGAATCCCTCGAGCTGGGCGCGCGCACGCTCCTCATCGACGAAGACACCTCCGCCACCAACCTCCTCATCCGCGACACCCGCATGCGCGACCTCGTCGCCGCCGAGAAGGAACCCATCACGCCCCTCGTCGACCGCGTCACCTCCCTCACCGAGGCCGGGGTCTCCCTCATCATGGTCGTCGGCGGCTCCGGCGCCTTCCTCGACGCCGCCGACCGGGTCCTCATGATGGACAACTACCGCTGCCTCGACGTCACCTCCCGGGCGCGCTCCGTCGTCGCCGACCTGCCGCGCCCCCGCACCGACGCCCCAACCTCCTGGGAGGCGACGCCCCGCGTTCCGTCCGCGAAAGCCCGCGTGGACCGCCCGCGCACCAAGGCCTCGGGCACGTCCGTGCTGACCATCGACCGGTCGACCGTCGGCATTTCCGACGTCGCCGGAGTCGTCGACCCCGGGCAGGCCGAGGCCATCGCCTGGTGCGTGCGCGGCGTCCTCGAGGAGATGGCCGGCAAACAGTCGATGCCCGAGCTCATGGCTAAGCTCGGCCGGCGCCTCGCATCCGAGGGCCTGGACGCCGTCTGCAAGTTCGGCGCCCGCCCCTACCCGGCGTTCCTGGCGCGCCCGCGCCTCATCGACGTGGGAGCCGCCATCAACCGCTACCGCGGCCTGTCCCTGCGCGAGCCGCGCGGCGCGGTGTCCGTGGACGAGGCCGGGGCGGAGCCTTCGGGTGAGTCGCGCCCTGAGGTCGCCGAGTCGTCATCGTTGCCGGTCTGACGGCATACTGTCTGTCGGCCTGGCGGAGCTTTCGGGTGAGTCGCGCCCTGAGGTCGCCGAGTCCTAATCGCTGTCGGTCTGGCGGCATACTGTCTGTCGGCCTGGCGGAGCTTTCGGGTGAGTCGCGCCCTGAGGTTGCCGAGTCGTCATCGTTGCCGGTCTGACGCATCGTCTCGATGACGACATCCAGGCCACGCTGCCTCCCACGGGCACTCCAGTCGGCCCGGCATACGGTCTGTCGGCCGGGTGGTGACCTGTGTCTGGCTACCTTGATGCGCGGGGCGGCCTAGCTTTCGGCTGCCCGCTCTGCCCCTGCCTCGGCATGGTTCCCCAAAAATGTCGCACGTAATTCCCCCGCGACTATTTCAAACTTTGAATTCAGACCGTTGGAATTGCAACGTTTGTGGGGCTAATTAAAAACTGACCAAGGGAAATTACGTGCGACTTTTGTGATGTGTGCTCAAAGTGCAGTCCACTTCGGTGGAAATGGGCATGGGGCGTTTTGGGCGAGGTGGTCTACGGTTTGGGCAAACTGCGGTTGAAACCGGAGCCTGGGGCGGGCTCGGGTCGGCGACGCGGTGGGGCGGGCTCGGGTCGGCGACGCGGGCTGGCCGGCGACGCGGGCTGGCCGGCGACGCGGTGGGGCGGGCTCGGGGCGGGTATGGGTCGCTGATGCGGCGTGGTAGACGAGGCTGGCCAGGTGGGCGAGGTGCGCGAGGCAGTCGAGTCGTAGTCGCGTCCCCAGGGCCCGGCTGCTTTGCGCGAACCGGACTGTTTGGTGTGCGCTCAGCAATTTCGCACGTAATTCCCATGTAAACCTTTCAAACATTGAATTGGCATCGTTGGAATTGCAACGTTTCTGGGCTTTGTTGAAAGTTCATGCAATCGAATTACGTGCGAAATATCTGGGAGGTGTCTCCGTCGTCACTTGTGGGCACCGTCGGGCCGGACTGTTTGGTGTGCGCTCAGTAATTTCGCACGTAATTCCCATGTAAACCTTTCAAACATTGAATTGGCATCGTTGG
>NZ_CAUTSL010000069.1:0-10204 GCF_963540955.1 Actinomyces bouchesdurhonensis | reverse complement strand
CCCCTACCACAACACCTGGGACTAACCCCAGCAACACGAAATGTCCTATAACCCGTGGGTGCCGACGTGGAGGATTGGCAAATCGTGTTGGTTTTGTAGTGACTTTTCGGCGTGTTGGTGCGGGAAAATCAACATTGAAGTTGGTTGTTTCATCGTGGGCACGTGCGTGGTCCCTTGGTCTGTCATGGTGGGCGGGCAGGTTGTTTGCGGCGACGGTATCTACCGTGCCAGGCCACCGTGCCAGGCCGCTGGCGCGCCGCTGGCTGCGCCAGTGGCTGCGCTACCGGCTGCGCTACCGGCGGTGCTATGAGTGGTAGTGCATGACTCCCACTGGGCGAGTTATCCATAAATGTCGCATGCAATTCCCCCGACACTGTGTCGCACCGCGTTTCCATATCGTTGGAATTGCAACGTTTGCGGATGCTGTTGAAAGTTCACCCAATCGAATTGCATGCGAAACTGCTTCGAGGATGTGCGCTTGCACGCACGTGGGCCCGATACTTGGCGCGTGGGCCCGATACTTGGCGCGTGGACCCGGTGGTATGCGCGTGGGCGGCGCCCAGGCGCATATCTAGGGGTTGGCGTGCGTGTTACGGGTTAACGAGCATGTTCAGCGGTTCGCGTGCGAGCGGCACGCCAGGTCAGGCGCCGTTGGGTCCACAACGCAGAGCACCTTGCCCACGACACGCCATTGTCAGCGTTTGCTACCGAAGTGGTTTGTACTGTGGGCGCCACGCTGCCCTGAGGCGCGACCTCACCGCCCCGAGGCGTGGCCTCACCGACAGCAAACGGGGGGAATTGCGCTTCACGGGGACGTATGCGTGATTTGCTTGCCGATGACTGCGCCGTCAAATGGGGGGAATTGCATCATTAGAGGCGCGACACGCCGGCGACACGCCGAGGGGAGGCTTCTAATGCTGCAAAACCCCCACCATTACCCCCGGTGTCACGCTCGCTAACGGGTCCAATGCTCCCCCACTGGCGCAGAACCGCCCGGCGGGGCGCCACACTGGTGCAGGACTGCTCGACGGGGCGCCACGCTGCCCCGAACCGCGGCCTCACCGACAGTAAACGGGGGGAATTGTGCTGCACGTGGACCCTGCAACGAGTAGCCAACAACCGATAGGGACAGTAAACGGGGGGAATTGTGCTGCACGGGGACCCGTGCGTGACTTGCTTGGCGATGACTGCGCCATCAAATGGGGGGAATTGCACCATTAGAGGCGCGACACGCCGGCGACACGCCGAAGGGAGGCTCCTAATGCTGCAAACCCCCCATTACCCCCGGTGTCATGCTCCCTAACGGGTCCAATGCTCCCTCACTGACGCAGGACTGCCCGGCGGGCGCTGACAAACGCCGGTGGGGCCTCGCCGACGGGCTCTGCTGCGCGGGCCCTGCTGCGCGGGCGCGGGTAGGACGGGCGCGGGTAGGACGGGCGCGGGTAGGGCGGGGCGCCAATAAACGCCGGTGGGGCATCGCCGGCAATGATGAGGGACGCCACGGGCGGCCAGCTTCCAGGCGAGGCTTGTTGCCGATGAGGCATTACACCCGATCAGGAAGATTCAACCCCAACTGATCCGGTGCAATCCTCCCGATGGGGCGCATCCCGTCTGAGGAGCTGCTGCGCGACCGCGCTAGCCCGACACCTCCCCCGCCGACGCCCGGGACCGAACCCCGACCAACACGCGTTGTCCTATCACCCATGATCTGATGCGTTGGCATCAGGCCGTCACAATCCCAGAGGGTTTCAGGCTGATCAACAAATGACCGAGAGACCATGACGTGCTGACCGTGGAGGGGACCTACGCTCCTGGCGCGCGGTCCTGGAGGTAGGTGAGCAGCGTGATGGCCCCAGCCTTGGAGAGCGGCTCGTTGCCATTGCCGCACTTGGGTGATTGGACGCACCGGGGGCAGCCGGACTCACAGTCGCACGAGGAAACAGCTTCAAGAGTTGCGCGCACCCACGACCGTGCACTGTGAAAGCCAGCGAGCGCGTGGCCGGCTCCCCCTCGAAACGCGTCGTGTATGAACACGGTGGGCGCGCCGGTGTCGTCGTGCAGCTCGGTCGAGAGGCCGCCCAGGTCCCATCGATCGCAGGTTGCAATAAGCGGCAGGATACCGATCATCGCGTGTTCTGCCGCGTGCAGGGTCCCGGCCAGGTCAGCCGCCTCGATCCGCATCGCGGTCAACGCTGTGGGCGTGAGCGTGAACCATGTGGACTTGGTGGGCAGCGTGTGGGTGGGCAAGGAAAGCTCGATGTTGCGGATGAACTCCAGCCCCGGCAGGCGTAGCAAGTCGTAGTCGGTCACCCGAGTTGACACGTTTGTCGGCCCATAGTACCAGGTGACGGTTTCGTCTCGGCTCACGTACGTGTCTTCGACCTGGCATACCTCAACGCTCGTGTGAGTCGCGGATCGGGTCCGTAGGGGAGTGCGTACTTCCTTGACCAGGGCGACGCGCGCATCGTCGGTCTTCACGGGCGCAATGATGATCGACGAGGCCTGGGTGTCCGTTCGCATTCGGTTCGTCTTTAGGTCCCGTCCCCGGGTGGCCTCCTCGGTCTCGGGCAGGAGTGCGCGTGGCCATCCTTGGGTGCTGGGAGCGGTTGGCGTGGTGATGGGGCTGAAGCTCAGGACGTGAAAGGTGTGTCCCTGGTGAATGTAGATGGCGCCGGGAAAAACGTGAGCATCAGCGGAGGCTTGGTCGATTGTACCGACGACGGTCCCTGTGGTGGCATCGACGATCTGGATGTCGCCGCCGGAGCCGCGCAGGTCCGTGAGGTCGGCGGGTCGCTCTGGGCGCGTCGCATCCCAGAAGTATCCGGCGGGCCTGCGTTTGATGTATCCATCGGAGGTAAGACGTTCAACAACTCTTTGGAGTTCCGGCCCAAAGTAGCTGATGTCGGACGGTGTGATCGGTATTTCGGCGGCGGCAGCGGCAACGTGCGGCGCTAAGACCCACGGGTTTGAGGGGTCGATGACGCAGGCTTCGACATCACCGAGGATATGCTCGGGGTGGCGCACAAGGTACGAATCGAGAGGGTTATCCGAAGCGATGAGAACGGATGTTCCCGGTGCGCCCGCGCGCCCGGCGCGCCCGATTTGTTGACGCAGGGATGCGCGCGTGCCCGGCCATCCGACCGTGATTGTCGCGTCCAGACCTGAAACATCCAGGCCCATCTCCAGCGCCGACGTCGTCGCCAGAGCCCGCACCGTGCCCGCGCGCAGCGCCTCCTCCAGTGCACGCCGCTCTTCGGGTAGATAACCGCCTCGATACGCGCCCACACTCCCGGCGAGCGCGGACCCACGAGAGGAGAGGCGGTCGCGTACCTGCGCGGCCACGGCCTCGGCCCCCGCACGCGAGCGTACGAATGCGAGCAGTCGCGCCCCCTTTTCGACGAAGGCTGCTGCCAGCGTAGCGGCTTCGACCCCGGCGCTGCGCCGCACGATCGGGACTTTCAGAGTGGCCGCGCCCGGCGGCGCGTCGATGGCGGCCAGGAAGTCAGAAATGTCGACCTCGGACGCGTCCGCGACGATTCCGCCTTGCCACAGGACCAGTTCGTGCTCGCCTGCAGGCGAACCATCCTCGGTGATGGCCACCACGTCGCGCCCCGTCAGTGCGCGACCTACCTTTGCAGCATCCCGCACAGTTGCGCTCAGCATGACGATACGCGGATCAGCCCCCAGGTGATGGGCAATGCGCACAAGCCGACGCACGACGAGCGCAATGTGGGAGCCGGTCACCCCCCGCCAGTGGTGCGCCTCGTCGATGACGATGAGGTGCAACGACGCCAGGAAACGCGACCACCGCGAGTGCGATGGCAGCATGACATAGTGCAGGAAATCAGGGTTCGACAGGACCAGGTCCGCGCTCGCGCGAGCCCACTCTTTCGCCTCGCGCGGCGTGTCGCCGTCCACCGTTGCCACGTGCACGCGGCGCAACCGTTCATCGACGAGGCCGGGGCACCTTCCCGGATCAGCTGGCACCGGGGCAGTGTTGTCCTGACCGAGCAGAGACATCAGAGAAGCCAACTGGTCAGCGGCGAGGGCTTTCGTCGGCGCCAGGTACAAGGCCGTTGGGCGACGGCGAATCGCAGAAATTCGCGATGAGTCGTCGGCCTCGACGAGATCAGACAGTACAGGAGTCCATGCTGCCAGCGACTTTCCTGAGCCGGTGCCCGTCGCGAGCACGACATTTCGACCCGCACGGAGCGCATCCATCGCGTCGCGCTGGTGGGTCCACGGGCGTGACACCCCGCGCCTCTGCCACGCGGCTACGACTGCGGGCGACACCCAGCGCGGCCAGTCCGCGAGCTGTTGCGCGCGCCCCGGCAGGGTCACATGGCCGAGGAGGCGGTCATCACCCGAACTCAGGCGACCCAACAGGGCAAGAAGGTCAGCCGGAGACGGAGCAGAAAAGTGAACCGAAGGCGCGATCGAACCCCCTGAGGGTGCGTGCCCGGATGAACCAGCTACGGCCTCGTGCGAGGAACACGCCGACGAAGAAGAGCGTTCAGCGCTCATCCGAGTCCGGATCCACCCACCCGAGAGTCTCGGTGGCTGACTCCTTCACGTACTGCATCGCCGCGATACCCGTCGAGATGCCCGAGGCAATCGCATCACGCAGCTGGTCGTTCGACAGGCCCGGCTCCGTGTCAACCACGAAATCCGCGTATACTCCCAAGGTCCCATCCGGGGTGGTCGCCGTGTACACTGTCGGGAAATACTTCTCGCGGTTCCAGTTATCGACGGTCGCGAACATCGCGTGCTCCGCACTGGCTGCGGGGATGTCAGGCTCCCACAGTGCCCGAATCGACAGGAAACGCCCCGCGGCATCGAAAGACACAAGGAAAGGCACACGGTCGAAAATTGCTCCGCCTGCGCGGCCTTGCTCAATCACATCCAGGGCGTAACCCATGTCGCGTACAGCCGCGACAACCCGCTCAAAATCGACTGGGTAAGGGGTTGTGTCATCAGTGGGGACCACAAAAGGACCGTTCATCGCGTAGCCTCCTGGCCATACTCGTCCCACTCCACGAACCCCGGCAGGGTCGCTTCAAGATCCGCGAAGAAGCCCATAATCATCGCCATGGACGTCTCAAAGAAATGATCGAGCTGTGCCTGCGTGAGTCCAGACAACACAACGATGTTGCACTCTGCGATCAGCCCGTATTGCGCGCCATCCTCAAGCGGAGCCACGTACGCCTTCGGACCGGTGCGCGTCGCGTTACATTGAGCGACCTCGCGCGCCAACTCACCGAACTCCTCCGGCGTGCGGGCAATACCCCGCCACTGTGCGCGCAGCTGCAGGATCTGAGGGTTCGTAGCATTCCAGAAAAACGCGGCGTTCGGCGTCAAGTATGCCAGCTCACCCTCGTTATAGTCGCCAAAATGCACGTCCCGGGACCGCAACAAATCCCGAATACGGTCGGTGCTGACGGGTAAAGAAGTGGCCACTGACAACTCCCGAGTGAAACGTGCAAAATCGGACACCCCCACTCTAACCGAGGCCCCCCTCACGCGCGCGCCCACCTCCTGCCATCGCCGAACACGACGTTGAAACACGTCTCCAAGTCGCTCCCAGCCTCACAAATTCACGAACCCCTAGCCCAACCCACTACAGTGGTACCGGAATAGCCACATCGACAGGAATGGAGGAACACGTGGACGATCCCAATTCCGCTCTGCCCTCCGACCCAACCGTCGACGAGTCCTACACCAAAAGCTCAAAGCCCGTCCGCCCGCGCGCCCGCTCCAGTGAACGCGCAGGAGACACCGACCGAAACCAGCGGGGAGCGGACGCCCCCACCGCTGGCCGTTCCAAGCGGGCACGCACACGGACCGACCCTGAATCCAGTCAAACCGATACGCGCAATGAGCCCAGGCCTCGTCGGTTGAGTTCCGACCCGTGGTACCGGCGCAAGCTCTATCGCCGCCTCGGCAGCGTCATCTCATGCCTTCTCATAGCCGGACTGATCGGCCACGTGGCCCTCACGACAACGTATGGCCAAGTGCTCGACACAATCCTCATGGAAGGTACGATGCGCTCGGCCAGCCAATATGAAGCTTTTTCCACGCTGATCACCGGCATCGTATCCGTGCCCGTCCTCGTTGGAGTCGGCATCATCGTTGCGATCGTCGCGGCCGCCAGGCGCCGACCCACGCTCGCGGGGCGAGCCCTCGGCGCGGTCGTCGGCGCGAACATCACGACTCAAATCCTGAAGGACTACATCCTTACCCGCCCCATCTTGGGCGTCACGACAGGCGCCGGAAACTCCCTGCCCTCCGGCCACACGACCGTCGCCGTCACACTGTCACTGGCGCTCATCGTCGTCGCACCCCAGTGGTTCCGCAGCCCCGCCGCCTGGATCGGGTGGGCGTGGACATCCCTCATGGGGGTATCCGTCATGATGGAAGGCTGGCATCGGCCCTCCGATGTCATCACCGCCGCGCTGATTGCTGGCGCCTGGGCCCTCACTCTTTCGCCCATCGAGCGACGTCCACGGCACGGCATCATGGTCCAACGCGTGATGGTGTGGGTGTGCCTGGCGCTTCTCGGTATCGCCGTCCTCGCAACCATCGCCGCCATGTGGGGGTTCAGCATGTCCGCTGCGTCCCCTGGCTCAGGCTACGGATTCGAGCATTTTCTGCTGATCCGCCCCTGGCGCTCGCGCGTCCTCGGTGTTGCCGCCATCGCGTGGGTGAGCGGCATTTGCGGTCTCATTATCCACGAGGTTGACCGCCTCGCAGGCGAATAGTTCCCACCGCTCGACGTTCGCACCTCGTTTGTCTCCGCCGGGGCTATCTGCTCGAGTTCAGCGGACCTTACGATGCTCGCCGAGGCCTCGTGCCTGGGATAATGGGTGGGTCCGTCATCATCTTCGGAAAGAGTAGTTATGCCCAGCTCCGCTCCGTTCGTTGTTTCTTCCAAGCCTGCGCGCGCCGTCCTGGCTCTGCTGCGCATTGCGGTGGGCTTCGTGTTCCTGTGGTCGTTCCTCGATAAGACTTTCGGCTTGCACTATTCGACGGGTCCGGCGCGCGCGTGGATCAACGGGGGGACGCCCGCGCAGAGCTACCTGACGGGTGCCACGACCGGCAAGCCTTTGGCTTCCTTCTTTGAGTCCCTTGCCGTGCCTGCGGTTGACTGGCTGTTCATGCTGGGGCTGCTCGGTATCGGTGTGGCGCTTATTCTTGGGATCGGAACGCGTCTCGCGGCTGTTGTGGGCGTTATCATGCTGGGCTTCATGTATGCAGCTGTCGCGCCGTGGGTGTGGGGTTCCCTGAACCCGGTCGTCAATGAGCATCTGGTTTATGCGCTTGTCCTTATCTTGATTCCTTTGACGAGCGCTGGTGACACTCTTGGTTTGGGCAGGTGGTGGAAGGGTCTGGGGCTTGTGAAGAAGCTTCCGTTCCTCATCTGAATTGTGTCGTTTCGTTGACGAGGCCCCGGGTTTCCGGTCGCGGCCTCCGCGCTTCGTGGTGGCGACGGTGTGGCGTCGACGGTCGTTGTGCCGTGGTTTCCCAACAATCTCGCACGTAATTCCCGCGCACATCTTTCAAACATTGAAATCCGGTCGTTGGAATTGCAACGTTTGTGGCGGTTGTTGAATGATCAAGCAAACGAATTACGTGCGAAATTTTGGGTGCGAGGCCGAGGTGTGGGGAAGGGCGGTCGGTGGCGGGCGGCTTCTGGTCGATAGCTAGGAGGCTGGTGGGTGTCGTGCTGTGCTGTTGATCCAGCGCCTTGCTGTGGGACGTTGGTCCCCGAAAGTTTCTGAAAAAGCGATGGGGTGGTGAGGGGAACAGAGCGACTCGCGAGATCAGCGTGTGACACTCGATTGACACTAGATATGGTGGAGAGTGTTCGTTCGGAACACAAGATCTAGTGTCTTGTGGCGGACGTGCCCTACATCTAGTGGAGGCTCGCGCCGGGTGGAGGAAACCACCACCACCCACAGTGCCACGGCCTCGTGCCGCCTGGGGGGAGCGTCCGCGACGTGTCGGACACGCGTCCAGCAGTACCGGACTCGCCGCCCACAGGAGTGCAGGGCCCACGGCGCCGAGACGAACAACAAGCGCACACAGCAAACATGCGGAAACGCAGAAAAGACAGGACAGGGACCATGACCGCACCCCGCTACGACGTCGACGCCATCGCAACCGTGGAGGAGTACCTCGACCGCTCCGACTGGCGAGTCAACGCCAACGCCAACCAGGGGTACTCGCTCGGTGGCCTGATCCTGAACTCGGCGGGCAAGATCATCGCCAACTACTGGCTCGAACACGTCTACACTCCCGAGATCGGCGCCCCGCACCGCGAGGGCGACTACCACATCCACGACCTCGACATGTTCGCCGGATACTGCGCCGGCTGGTCCCTCAAGCGCCTCATCCAGGAAGGCTTCAACGGCGTGGGTGGCGCGATCGCCTCGGCCCCGCCGCGCCACTTCTCCTCGGCGTGCGGCCAGATCGTCAACTTCCTCGGCACCCTCCAAAACGAGTGGGCGGGCGCGCAGGCCTTCTCGTCCTTCGACACCTACATGGCCCCCTTCGTGCGCCTGGACAACATGGAGTACGAGGACATTGTTCAGTGCATGCAGGAACTGATCTACAACCTGAACGTGCCCTCGCGGTGGGGCAGCCAGTGCCCCTTCACGAACCTGACCTTCGACTGGACGTGCCCGGACGACCTGGCCGACGAGCATCCCCTTATCGGCGACGAAGTCGTCGATTTCACCTACGGTGAGCTGCAGCGCGAAATGGACCTCATTAACCGCGCGTTCATCGAGGTCATGACGGGCGGCGACGCGGATGGTCGCGTCTTCACGTTCCCGATCCCGACCTACAACATTACGCCCGACTTTGATTGGGAGGGCGAGAACGTCGACGCGCTCTTCGACATGACCGCCAAGTACGGTCTGCCCTACTTCCAGAACTTCATCAATTCCGACCTGGATCCGCACATGATTCGCTCGATGTGCTGCCGACTTCAGCTGGACCTGCGCGAACTCCTCAAACGCGGCAACGGTCTCTTCGGCTCGGCGGAGCTGACCGGGTCGATCGGAGTGGTCACACTCAACATGGCGCGCCTCGGCTACCTGTACAAGGGCGACGAGGAAGGCCTCGTTGCGCGCATGGACGAACTCATCGACTTGGCTTCCCGCTCTCTCGAAATCAAGCGCGAGACGATCCAGTACCACATGGATCACGGCCTGTTCCCCTACTCGAAGCGCTACCTGGGCACGCTTGACAACCACTTCTCGACGATCGGCGTCAACGGCATGAACGAGATGGTGCGTAACTTCACCGATGACGCTTATGATCTGACGGACCCGCGCGGCTTCGACATGTGCGTGCGCATCCTGGACCACGTGCGTGATCGCATGGTCCAGCTTCAGGAAGCCACCGGCCACATGTACAACCTCGAGGCGACACCTGCGGAGGGGACGACCTATCGTTTCGCGAAGGAGGATCGCAAGCGCTTCCCCGACATCATCCAGGCGGGCACGCCCGAAGAACCCTACTACACGAACTCCTCGCAGCTGCCGGTCGCGTACACGGATGACCCGTTCCAGGCGCTTGAGGATCAGGAGGTCCTGCAGGGCAAGTACACGGGCGGCACTGTCCTGCACCTGTACATGGGCGAGCGCCTGTCCTCGGGGCAGGCCTGCAAGGAGATGGTGCGCCGCTCGCTGACAGCCTTCAAGGTCCCCTACATTACGATCACGCCGACCTTCTCGATCTGCCCGGTTCACGGTTACCTGGCCGGCGAGCACTTCACCTGCGACAAGTGCGCGGCCGCTCACCCGGATGCCGAGCCGCAGGCCTGCGAGGTGTGGACGCGCGTCATGGGCTACTTCCGCCCGGTCCAGTCCTTCAACATCGGCAAGAAGGGCGAGTACCACGAGCGCCAGATGTTCTCCGAGGACGCTGCAGGCGCTCACGGCGAGCTCGTCAGCGCGTTCCCTCCCGCGGGGAGCCGCTGACGTGAGCGCTCGTTCCCCGTATCACGAGGCCGGGGCTCCCCGGGAGGGCACGCTGAGCCTGGGCGGCCCCGGCCTCGTCGGGGGGCGGGCGTCGCGCGAGTGGACGCCGGACGACCTGCAGATCGCGGGCCTGGTCCCCATGTCGAGCGTGGACTGGCCCGGCAAGTTCGCGGCGTCCCTGTTCCTGCAGGGGTGCCCGTGGGCGTGCCCGTACTGCC
>NZ_CAUTSL010000068.1:0-10212 GCF_963540955.1 Actinomyces bouchesdurhonensis | reverse complement strand
GCCCACTAGACCCACGACACGCCGTCTAAAGCACCACGTTTGCGCCTATAGCCCAGAGTTTAGACGTTGGTGGGGTAATCAAAACCTCGTAGTAAATTGGGTTGACGATGGTGCTGACTATTACCATTATATAGAGTCGCATCCTGGATGTGGTACTCGTGTCCAGGGAACAGATTGCTACTTCCGTCCATGTGTTTCATGGTCGAATGTTTCTAGTGGTGAACCGTCGTTCCGCCTGTATGAGGCTTCAAGTATCTTTAGCCATGTTGGGCAAGCTGCGTTTCCGGTGGAATCTGAACGGATCAAGGTTCTGAGTTATGCCAACTCGAGAGTAGTGACCACCGTCCTCGAGACCATCGCGCCCGGGACGCACTTTGAGGTTGGTCAGGTGAAGAACCTCCCCTGGATCGAGCCCGAATCCTTCGATTCTGCGGGTGTTGAGCGCTTGATCGACATTTTCCGTGCTGACTGGGACTCGCGTGAGACCTCGTGGGACTTCGCTCGGCCGCCCTACCTGCGCGGTGGGCACTCGCTGCTCCAGGACGCCTTCGACGACTGGTACTGTCGCAGCTGCGAGACCGCAGAGGAAGCGCAACGCCTGGAGAGGGAGAATAACCGCTACTGGGCCGACGTCTACGGCCTCGCGGACGAAGTGGAGGTCAATGTCCCCCTCTCGCGCGTCTCCCTCACCTACAACCCGCGATTCGCCTTCGCTCCCACGAAGGGAGCGCCCGAGCGCAGTGAGGACGAATGCCGCTGGCTGCACTACCAGCGCAGCGCCCGTGAACTCATCTCCTGGGCCATCGGCGTCACGATGGGCCGCTACAGCGTCGACGTGCCCGGCCTCGTCCTGGCCGACCAGGCGTCGTCCCTCGACGACTTCCGTGCCCGTGTCGCCGAGCCGCGCCTGCAGCCCGACGATGACGGCATCATTCCCGTCACCGGCGGTGCTTTTGACGACGACGCCTCGCGCCGTGTCAAGGCCGTGCTGCGAGTTGTCTTCGGTGTCTCTGATCTGGGCGACAACATTGAGTTCCTCACCCGCTGCCTGGCCGTGAAGTCTGGCAGCACGACCGCGGAGTTCGTCCCGCCGGTGATCCCGGCCGACCCCGAGCAGGCCCTCGAGGACTACATGGCGAAGTCCTTCGCAGCCGATCATCAGAAGGACTACAGCGGGCGCCCGGTCTACTGGTCTCTTGAGTCCCCGAAGGGGACCTTCCGGGCGCTCATCTACCTGCACCGCTACACGCCCGACACGGTCGGACAGGTCCTCACCAAGTACGCGGCCCCATTCGTCGATCGACTCAAGGCGGAATCGGAGGCTATCGGACGCGAACGTGACGCCGTGAAGGGCAACGATAGGAAGTCCGATCGCGAGCGTGCTCGCATTGACAAGAAGCGTGCGGAGATCGACGCGACGATCGCGGAGGTTCAGGGATTCATCGACTCGGTCCTGCAGCCCCTCGCCCAGCGCCGCATCCACCTGGACTTGGACGACGGCGTGCGCATCAACCGTCTCAAGCTCGCCTACGGCTGGCGATCGGACCTAGCCGACCTGCCTCAGCCCGCAATCGGCGCCGCCACGCCGGACGTCAAGAGGGGGATCGCGTCCGACCTGAAGTGGGCTCGCGGAGAAATCAAGAAGAACAACGTGTGGTGGTCGTGACAGGGTTCCCACCCCGTGGGACACTGGAGAGACACCCGGTCTGGCAACGAAAGGACGCGACGTGAAGCTGACGCACATCGCCATCACGAACTGGCGGAACTTCGCCCACATCGAGTTCGACCTGTCCTCGCGTCTCTTCGTCGTTGGCCCCAACTCCTCTGGCAAGACCAACCTGCTGGCCGCCCTGCGCTTTCTGAGCGATGTCGCGCGGTTCGGCTTGGCAGCCACCTCGGAGCGGTGGGGTGGCACGGAACGATACTTCCGTTCGGGGAAGGAGGAAGCGTCTTTCGGTGTGACAGTGGATGTTGATACACACCAGATTGCCTACAATCTGTCACTTTGGAGGGCGATACCGATTGGGGACTTCTTCGATGAAGAGATGCTGACGCACCCGTTGGATTCAGGCTTCCCTCCGGAGCTGATGCGGCTTGAAGAACCTTGGGTACTCCAGTCTCACGGTGTGGCGAGACGGGATTTGTTTTCCTGGGAGAGCATAGCGAAGATGGAGGTAGCTCCTCCTCCTTCTGAATACGGAGTGGAGGATGAGACAGGATACCCGGTGGTGGACTGCGCTTTCGTTAAAGATGAAAAGCTATTGCTAGATGGCGAAGAAGTATCGGCCGATTGTGGAGCAAAGCAAGTAACGAGAACCGCATCGTACATTCGTAAGATGCTCGCAGGCATCCGCTACATCCACCCGAATCCCAAGAAGATGCTCGAGCGCTCGGATCGCTACGATCCGGACCACGGGACCGGCTTCTTCCAGCACGCGGGGCGCTTTTCGGATCAGCAGCTGGATGCCGTGGTTGACCGCATTCGCCCGATCATGGCCGCGGTAGTTCCGGAGATCCCGAACCTGTCCTACCAGCGCATGGGACTCGGCACAGAGCTCGTGTTCTACAGCGATACTCCCGTGCGCGGTGCGACTGGCGTCTACTCGCACGAGCAATTCTCCGAAGGAACACTGCGCCTGCTCGGCCTGCTCTTCGACCTGGCGACGCTACCGCGCGACACGAGCGTCGTCCTCATCGAAGAACCAGAAACCTTCCTGCAGGCCTCCGTCGTCCGATCGCTCCCCTCGCTCCTGGCAGAGTTCGCCATGAACCGCGACGTGCAGATGATCATCAGCACCCACTCGCCGGAACTCATTGACTCCGAGCTGGTGCTCCCCAGCCAGGTCCTGATGTTGCGTTCGGAGAACGGAGAGACGACGGGTCAGCTGCTGTCGGAGTCGAACGACCCGCGCATCAAAGCCGTCGTTAGCGCTCGCCTGCCCAAGTCGCAGGGCATCGATGCTGTCAACGGTCGCACGATTCCGCAGGGAACCTTGTAAGAGATGGAGGGTTACGTCTTCGCCCAGGTCATCGTCGAGGGAGAGACAGACGAACCGGTCATCAACGCCCTGATGCGTGCGGCGGGATGGGTCAACGGTGAATTCGCTTTTACGAGGGCCAACGGCAAGGGTGTGATCGACAGGGACATCAAGGAGTACTGGAAGGCCGCTCGGTTTATTCCGCATGTCATCTTCCGCGATCTTGACTGTGACGAGGGTGGTTGTCCTGTGGCGGTGCGTTCGATGCTCTCCTCGAAAACTCCGGGTGAGTCGCCCGATCTGCTCATCCGGATTGTCGACCAGTGCATCGAGTCGTGGATCCTGGCGGACCGGGAGGGCATCGCAGAGTTCTGCAACAGATCGGCGGCGAGTGTGAAGCCGCGCGCGTCCCATCACAAGCCATACCTGCTCCGCTTGATGAAGGAAGCGAAGCTCAAGGACGCTGTCGAAGAAAAGGGACGCGAGCTGGATTTTGGTCCCGCCTACGCGATACACCTACAGCGCCTCATGACGGACCACTGGAGTATCGAGCGCGCCGCCGCCGAAAGCGATAGCCTCAGGCGTGCACTCGAGCGCCTGACGGAGCTGCACAACCGACTCGGAGGAAGCACACAATGAGCGGAATCGATGCCTCTCGGCTAGCAGAGGAACTGAACGCCCTGCTCGAGCACGGGCGCATCGTCACGTGGTTGGACCGCAACGGCGAATACGCCGAGGACCTCGATGCCGTCCGAGAACTGCTCGACGGGGCTACCCTCATCACCATCAACGCCAACCTCTTCGAAACCAAGCTCCGCATCTTCGCCGAAGACACCAAGTCCCGCTACGTTCTCTACCGAGGAGGTGTGCTCCCGCCCCTCGAAGAAGACCTCCTCGCCGACGTGCGATGCGGATACCCCACATTCAAGGCTGACGCCTCGACCCTCCTCGTGCGCGAACTCGGCGTCGACCCCTCGCTGGCCGCAGTCATCGACGAATACGCTCCCTTCTTCAACTCCACCGCCCGTGTCGCCGACCTCAAGAAGCACCTCGGAGCCATCGGCGACGCCGACAAGCGATCCGATCGCAAGACCTTCCTCGCCGCGATGAGCGCCGTCCTGCTGAAGACCCAGCAGCGGTCCTTCTCCGTCCTCTTCGCGAAGCTCGCATCCATGACGCAGAACAACCCGCTCGACGCCCTCAAGTGGGGCCTCGACGCGTACTTCTGGGAAGGCGCTCACGCCATCTGGGGGTACGACGGCGACCACACCTTCGACGCGCTCATGACCTGGCTCTTCGTCATGAACGCGAACGGCTGGGATCACCGGCATAACTCTGCTCAGCGCGACTTCAGCATGTGGACCCGCGACGTGGCCACGCGAGACGACGCCCGCCGGTGGGCCAGGCGCGTCGACGAGGCCACCGGTGCCAGCGCCGCCCTGCACGGTGCGGCTACCGACGCCCTCCTCATCGACACGACCACGCCCAACGTTGACCGAGAGCTCATCTCCCGCCTCGTCCGCGGAATCGTCGACGGATCCGTCGGAGTCGCTCAGGTCGAAGAGCAGCGCGGCAGGCGCCGCGAAGGCCTCTGGTTCGACGACACTGAGGCGCTGTGGGATGCAGCGCGGGCGGGGGCGCGTCTGCTCACCCACCTGCGTGCCCTCCCGGGTATCGCCTTCTCGGACGCAGCCGAGGGCTTCGCCCGCTACACGGACCCGGACGGCGGTCTGTGGGCCATTGACCAGGAGTACCGCCACTACGTGCGCGCCTCCCGAGCCGTTCACGTCGACGACGTCCTCACCGACCTTGACCGGCACGTCGAAAACGCGTACCGCGACGACTACCTGCGCCCCCTCTCGCGCACGTGGGACGACGCGCTGCGCGGCATGCGCACATGGGACATCTCCGTTCCTCCGTCCAGCGGGCGCATCGACTCGTTCCACCGCCTCCTCGTCGCCGGCTCCCACAGGCGAACCGTCGTTATCATCTCCGACGCTCTCCGATACGAGGCCGGCGTCGAGCTCGCCGATCACCTGCGCTCCCTTGGACGCGGCGCGGTCGCCGTAAACCCCTGGTACACGATGCTGCCGTCGATCACCGCCCTCGGGATGGCCGCGCTGCTCCCGCATCGCGAGCTGACCCTTAACGTACGAGGCAAAGACCAAGTCATCGTCGAGGCCGACGGCCGACCGACGTCGGGAATCGACGCGCGTCGTGCAATCCTCGAAGATGCCGACGGGCGTGCGTTCACCTACGAGGAGCTCGCGAGCGACTCCGTCAAGTCGATGCGCTCGAAGTTCAAGGGCGCCTCGGCCGTCTATATCTACCACGACGTCATCGACGCGACCGGTGATCACGCGGCCTCGGAAAGCGCTACCCCAAATGCGGTCAACCACGCCATCGAAGAACTCTCCGGCCTCGTCGGCAAGCTCATTTCCGCGGACATTACCCGCATCCTCGTGACCGCCGACCATGGCTTCCTCTTCCAGGACAGCGAACCCGCCAACGATGACACCGCGAAACAGGGTGGCGTCCCGCGCGGGCGTTCCATCTCCGTGAAGAAGCGTCGCTACGTCCTCGGCAAGGACCTGGAGTCGACGGACGACTTCGTCGCCTTCGATGCAACGAGCGTCGGCCTGACAGACGGGCCGAGCGTCGCCCTGCCCTACGGCACCCGCCGCATCCGCGCCCAGGGCCGAGGAAACCGCTTCGTCCACGGCGGCGCCTCCCTCCAGGAAATCACCACCCCCGTCATCGAGGTGTCGGTGGGCAGCGGGGGCGCCGTGGATGTCCGCGACGTCGGCATCGCCCTGCACTACGACGATACGTCCCTGAAGGTCAACCGATTCAGCCCCCGCGTCATCCAGCAGGAGCCCATCAGCCCCACGCGGCGACCGCTCACCGTCACGATCGGCCTCGAGAGCATGTCGGGTGAGCAGCTGTCGAGCACTCGCGTCATCACCCTGGACGCGGGCGAGCGCTCCGAGGTGTCGCTCAAGCAGAGCAGCGAGCTTATCCTTTTCGACGGGGTGCTGGAGAGGCATTCCGGTGAAGCCGTCAGGATCGTCGCCTACAAGACTGTTCACGGACAAGTTGTCGGTGAGCCCGTCGCCACCCACGAGCTGACCCTCAACGATAATGGGTTCGGAGCATTCGGAGGATTCGACCTATGAGCATCTCGCCCGAAGACGCGCATGAGCGCGAGGATTCCCCGGCCTCGTCCCTGATCGGGGGCAGCGAGGGAGGAAAGCTCGCGGAGTACGAGGAGATCGCCGCGCGCGCATACGACGGCTTCATCGTCCGAAAGGACCTGGTCGGCCAGGTCAAGGGCAACGCGATCGTCCCCTCCTACGTGCTCGAATTCCTGCTTGCTCAGTACTGCGCGACCACGAGCGAAGCGGCCATTGTCGAGGGCATCGAGAGCGTCCGTCGCATCCTCGCCAAGCACTACGTCAACCGAGGAGATTCCGAGCTCATCAAGTCCCGCATCTACGAAGCCGGACAATACCGAATCATCGACAAAGTCTCCGTCAGCCTTGACGATACGCGCGACCGATACAACGCGTCCTTCGAAAATCTTGGGGTCACCAACGCGCAGGTATCCGACGAGACCGTTCGTGAGAACGACCGCCTCCTGACCGGCGGCGTCTGGTGCATGGCCGACGTCTCATACGTGTCGACGGGAGACACCGGCGCGAAGGCATCCAGCCCATGGATCGTCTCCCGCCTTCAAGCTATCCAGCTGCCGCGCTTCGATTTCGAGCGCTACTGCCGGGGGCGCGCCTCTTTCAGCGCCGACCAGTGGATCGACCTGCTCGTCGCCTCGGTCGGCCTCGACCCGCCGAAGCTTAGCCGACGCGCAAAACTCTTCCAGCTGACCCGCCTCATTCCCTACGTTGAACGCAACTACAACCTCGTCGAACTGGGCCCCAAGGGCACCGGAAAGTCGCACATCTACTCTGAGTTCTCTCCCCACGGCATCCTCGTGTCGGGCGGCGAGGTGACGCTGGCGAAGCTCTTCGTTAACAACGCAACCCGACGCATCGGTCTGGTCGGCTACTGGGATGTCGTTGCTTTCGATGAATTCGCCGGGCACAAGCGCGTGGAGCGCAGTCTGGTCGACACGCTCAAGAACTACCTCGCGAACAAGTCGTTCTCGCGCGGCGACAGCACGATCACGGCCGAGGCCTCGATGGTCTTCGTCGGCAACACGACGCGGACCGTGCCCGCCATGCTGGCCAGCGCCGACCTTTTCGAGGCCCTGCCCGAGGCGTATCACGACACCGCGTACATGGATCGCATCCACTACTACCTGCCGGGATGGGAGGTCGACATCGTGCGGCCCGAGCTCTTCTCGCGCGGGTACGGGCTCATTGTCGATTACCTGGCGGAGGCGCTGCGGCACCTGCGTACCCTGGATTACTCCGGTGACCTGGATACCCTCGCGACGCTGGATCCCGCCATGTCGAAGCGCGATCAGGACGCCGTGCGAAAGACGTTCTCGGGCCTGGCGAAACTCATCTTTCCTGCACGCGACGGTGATCCTAAGGAGCTTGAGGAGCTGCTCCGCTTCGCGATCGAGGGGCGTAAGCGCGTCAAGGATCAGATCATCCGACTCGATGATACGATGGCTGCGTCCGGCTCACACTTCACGTACATGCTGGGACACGTGGACCAGGACCGCTACGACGTGTCGCGTGCGTGCACGGTGCCCACCCAGGAGGAGCTGGACTATCCGCAGTACTTCACGTCTCGCAGCGATGCTGATGAGCAGGGGAGCGGTCAACGGGCTGGCGGAGAGCTTTCCGACGGTCTTCCGAAGTCGGACGTTGTTGCCGATGGACGCGGAGACAGTAAGTCGGCCTCGCCGGTCTTTGATCGTCGAGCCCTGTTGAAAGCACGCGCCATCCCCAGGCGCTACAAGATCGAGCCGAGCATGGGGCATTCCATGCCGGACATCCTGCTCCCGTACCTGTTCGATGCGGCTGAGATTCGAATCCGCGATCCGTACATACGGAAGCCTCACCAAATCCGGAACGTGCACGAGATTCTGTTGCAGCTGATTCAGCATGCTGACGCCGCAAGGCTGCCGCGCATTGTTATCGAGACCTGTGCAAGCGATGAGGACGACTATCGCGCGAAGCAGGAAGCGACGTTCGAACAGTTGCAGCAGTCGTGGGGACAGTTCGGGATCGTCATCGATTGGAGCATCGTTGATTACTTCCACGACCGTAGCATCGTGACCGATACCGGCTGGGTGATCGATCTTGGTCGCGGGCTGGACGTTTATGACGCGTACACGCCGCTATCGCAATTCGACCCCCGTTATGCGATCCCGCACCTGCGGCGGACGAAGGAGATCACGATCAACGTCAGCAGGGAGGAAACTCCCCGCGTGTCAATCGTCTAGTTGCGAGGCGATGTTGGCCGCTGAGTGCACCGTCAATACAGTAAAGTCAGGCCACTTGCTTGCAGCTAGTGGTGAGCATCACTAGCGCTTGTTGTGGTGCCCGCGTTGTTTAGGAGTATTGTTGTACGCAACATGACCGGTTCCGCTACCCGCCTCACGGCGGGAGTCCAGGGCCGGTCCTTGCTATTCGGGAGAGGCGATCTGTGTCGTGACTCGCGTGAAAGTGTTTAAAACCTACGCCGAACAGGTTGAGCTGCTACGAAGTCGTGGGATGCGTATCGATAACGTTGAGCGCGCAGAGGAGAAGCTTGCTCGACTGAACTACTATCGACTGTCAGGGTATTGGTATCCCATGCGCCGTTTTTCTCCAGATACCGGTCAGGCGTACGATGAGTTTGTCGATGGAGCTTCGTTTGATTTGGTCATCGACCTATACGAGTTTGACGAGCGCATCCGTCATGTCGTATTTGCTGAATTGGATCGTATTGAAATGGCGATCCGTACCATGCTTGGGTATCGACTGGGAAGTGTTGACCCATTCATTTATCAAGATGTGACACGTCTAAGTGCGTATGCCCGTCAATCGAATAAGGGGAGTCGTCGTAGTAGACATGCGGTTTGGGTTGAGAAATTTGAAAGAGCTGTAAACTCTTCGAAAGAAGACTTTGTCGAGCATCATCGACGACACTATCATGGTGACATGCCCATCTGGGCAGCCGTTGAAATCATGGACTGGGGGATGTTGTCGTACTTATACGACTTTTCTCCAACGGAAGTGCGTCATGACATTGCGGATGACTGTGGACTTGCTGCTCCACAGCTCGCATCGTGGCTGAAGTGTCTGAATATTGTAAGAAATTATGCCGCTCATCATGCGCGTATGTTTAATCGTGTTTTCGATATTAAGCCGAAGTTCAGTAATGATATGCGGCTGCAAGAGGTGGCTGGTGTGAGAAATCGTTCCTTTGGGCAGTTGTCGCTCATTCAATACTTGCATCGTCAGCTCGATTTATCTCCCGCCAGTCGCCTGCCTCAGCTGCTTGATACGTTCCCGCATAATGACATTGTCCCCTTTTCTCGAACTGGCGCTCCCGAGGGATGGGAGAGGCTTGCGTTGTGGGAGCGGCAGTCTGCCGTACAGCGACCTGCCCAGACGTGCACATATGACACGAATCACTGAATGGGCGTGCAGGGGTCGGGCGGCGCGTGTGTCAGTTAATCATCATTTAATCCACTTCGTCTCAATGTGGCGAGGACTGTGGCCGAACATGTCTGATAAATCCCCCCAAAATCATCCCACACGCACCCCAAAAACCCACCATGGCCTCGTCCGACAGCGACCCGAACAGTGAACGCCACCACCCCCTTGTCCTAGGATTGGGGGCACGCCGACGCGCCCCCAAGGACGGGAACGCCCGGCACGCAGCAGCGCCGCACACGCGACACCGCGGGAGCGGCCAGCAACGAAGCATGGCCACCCCACGCGCCGCCGCACGCACACCAGCCTCGGCGGCAAATCCCCCATCGAATACGAACTGCACCAAGCGGCCTGGACAAAAGCCGCATAAACAAACCGTCAACAACTTGCGCACAACCCCACTCCCCGAAAATTCGCACGTAATTTCCCTTGGTCAGTTTTCGATGTGCCCAGAAAACGTTGGAATTGCAACGGTTAGATTTCAAAGTTTGAATAACGGGGAGGGGAATTACGTGCGACATTTGTGGGGAACCATGCGGGTGTGCCGCGCATTCGCCGGGTGCCCCCAGGGTTCGCCGGGTGCCCCCAGGGTTCGCCGGGTGCCCCCAGGGTTCGCCGGGTGC
>NZ_CAUTSL010000067.1:0-10703 GCF_963540955.1 Actinomyces bouchesdurhonensis | reverse complement strand
CCCTGCCGTAGGGTGGAACCGTGGTTCCTAGTATCTTTTCGCGCCGTTCCGCTCCTAAGCCCGAGGCCGCCGCGGCCTCGTCCACGCCGACGCACCCGACCACCCTTGTCGGTCAGGCGCGCGCCGCGTGGCGCACACGACTCGAGGAGACCATCGCCACCGAGAGCGGGTCCCTGCCGACGCTGTCACTGACCGAAGCACACCCGGGCGGCCTCGCGCAGCTTTTCACCGAGCACCCCGTACGCCTGAGCCTCCTCATCCGCGAACCCATCGCGCTGGGCCGCGCCCTCGACCGCGCCCGAGCGATCATCGACCGCTCCGAACAACGTGCCGCGACACACGGCACAGGCCCCATTCACCTGGGCATCGGAACCGCCTCGTGGCGCCACGGCACCGAAATCCTCACCGCGCCGGCCCTAGTGCGTCCCGTGCGTCTCGTCCGCCGCGACGACGACGTGCTGATCGCCCTGGGACACGGCGCCCTCCTAGCTCCCGAACTAGCCGACGCCCTGCGCGCCGCAGGCCACGACATCGACGGGCGCGACATCCTCGCCCAGGCCAGCGGCCCCCACGGCTTCTCCTCCTCGCAGGCAATGAACGCCCTCCGTCAGGCCTGCGCCGTCCTCGACCGCTTCGAACTGCGCGACGAGCTGGTTGTCGGACTGTTCTGCCACCCAGCCGGCCCCCTCGCTGCCAGCCTGGAAGCCGACGTGGACGCCCTGGCCGACTCCACCGTTATCCGCGCGCTCGCAGGTGAAGAGGATGCGCGCCGCGCACTAACAGCCGACCCGATCCCCACCAACCCGAACGACCGCGACCCCTGGGCCGAAAAGGGCGTCGGTGACCTCATCCCCGCCCAGCAGGACGCAGTCGAGGCCGCCTCCGACGGACGCAGCCTCTTCATCGACGTGCCCACGCACAGCGATGACTCCTCCATCGTGGCCGCGATCCTCGCGGACGCCGCTGCTACCGGGCGTTCCGTCCTGCACGTCTCAACCTCCCCGTCGCGCTCTATTGCCGCCTACACGCGGCTGGCCGACCTGGGTCTGGCCGACATCGTCGCTAATATCGACGGCTATTCGGACGCGCGACGCGCCCTGGCGGGGCGTGTCAAGGACGCCATGGAGGACATGTCACCGGTCGTCGATCAGGAGAACCTCGACGTGATGCGCTCTCGCCTGCGCCACGTGCGCTCCGCTCTGGCGGCCTACGCCACCGCACTGCACGAACCGTACGGGCGCTTCGGAGTATGCCCAGCAGATGCCCTACGTGCCCTCACCGACCTGACGAGCGGCGAGGATGCCCCCACGACGCGCGTGCGCCTGTCCGAGCAAACCCTCTACGACATCGCACTCGACCAGGGAGACAGTGCCAGGTCCCTGTTGCGCGAGGCCCTCGCATCCGGGCGACTCATCACAGACTCCTCCTCGTCATGGTCATCGGCAGTGCTGACCTCCGACGAACAAGCCTCCGACGTGCTCCTGCGCGTCGACCGCCTCTCGCGCACCCTGCCCGAGCTGCGCGTCCACATCGCCTCGGTCGCCGGCGAGGCAGGCATCAAACCCGCTGGCACCCTCGCTCAGTGGGACCGCCAGCTCGCTATGTTCGACGGCATCGCAGATGTCCTCGACGTCTTCCAACCTCGCGTTTTCGAGCGAAGCGCCGCCGACATGGTCATTGCCACCGCCCCCAAACAGTGGCGCAAAGATCACGGCATCACGATGGGACGCTCCGAACGCACCCGCCTAGTTAAACAAGCCCAAGACCTCGTACGCCCCGGCGTGCACGTGCCCGACCTGCACCGGGCCCTCATCCGCGTCCAGGAGCGCCGCGATGCCTGGTGCGCCGTATGCGGCGAGGACTCCTGGCCGATCCTACCCGCTAAAATCGGCGAAATCGCAGCCCTGACCGACGCGGTACGTGACGACCTCGACGCGATTGCCCCAGTTTTCGTCGCAGACGAACCCAACCTCGTCGGCACCCACATGCAACGCCTCTCAACGCTCATCGAGCGATGGTCGACCGACACGTCCGCCGCCCGCGACATCCCCGCCCGCCTGGCGATGCGCGCGCGCCTAGCTGACCACGGCCTCGACGCCCTGGCTCAAGACCTCGCGGATCGAGGCGTCGATGACGCGCACATCGACACCGAACTCGACCTTGCCTGGTGGGCGTCCCTGCTGCGTGCCATGCTCGCCTCCCAGCCAGCGCTTGGCGGTGCCACCCCCGGCTCGCTCGAAGAACTTGCCCGAGAAGGACGCGAACTCGACGAGGAGCAGGTGGCCTCGCTCATCCCGCAGGCCATCACCGGCGTGCGCCGCATCCGCACGAACGCCCTAGCTGCACGCCCCAGCCAGTACGAAGAGCTGCGCGAACTACTCGAGGGCGGTTCCGCGCCCACGGACCTGGAACTGCTGATCGCCTACCCGCTCGTCCGACACCTGCTTCCCGTCCTCATGACCGTCCCCGCCATGGTGCCCATGCTCGCGCCAACGGGCCGAACGGTCGACATGGTCGTGCTCGACGGCGCAGACGGCCTCCCTCTGGCGGAGCTGGCCCCCATCATCGCGCGCGGCCACCAGCTGGTCGTCATCGACGACCTGACAGCCGCCTCCCAGGACGGCGCGACGCGCGCGCTCGCGGGCGTCCTGCCCACCCTGCGCGTTGAACCCGGCCCCAGGCGTCTCAACGACCAAGTCGCACTGCTGCTCGCCCGCTACGGCTATGAGCACGCTGGTATCCCCGTGCCCTGGACTGCCGCGAACGCGCCCGTGAGTGCCCGCTGGGTCGAGGCCACAGGGATGCCCGCGCCCGGCGCCCACGCGATCGAATCCACCGGCACCGAAGTGCACGCGGTCATCGACGCCGTCATCGAACACGCGGTTGAGTCTCCGGAACGCTCCTTGGCCGTCGTCGCCCTGTCGGATCGACACGCGCGACGCATCAAGGAAGCCGTCGCTTCCTTGCGCGCGCGGGAGCCGGGCCTCGCTACCTTCTTCGATCCGGCCACGCCCGAGCCCTTCGTCGTTGTCAACCCCGACGAAGCGGTGGGGCTGTCGCGCGAATCTCTGATCTTGTCCGTGGGCTTCGCCAAGACCCCGCACGGGCGTGTCATCCACGACTTTGGTGTGCTCTCGACCGAGGAAGGCGCTGACGCGCTCGCTGAGGCGCTGCGCGTCGTGCGCGGTGATCTGACCCTCGTGTCCTCCCTGCACAGCGAGGACATCGACCGCGATCGCCTCCACCACGATGGGGCGCGCATGCTCGTCGACCTCCTCGAGATCGCTGAGGGGCATGCGGGTGAGGGCATGGATGCTTGGCCGGTCCTTCCTGGCGAACCGGATCGGCTCCTGGTCGACCTCGCCGATCACCTGTACTCGCGCGGACTCGAGGTCGTCGCGAATGTCGGAATCCCCGGCGGCATGCGCGTTCCCTTGGCTATCGGTCACCCGGATTCACCGGGCCGCCTGCTCCTAGCTGTCTTGACCGATGACGCGGAATACCTGGCCGAACCCAGTCAGCGCGTGCGTGACAGGGCCCGCCCCCACTGGCTTGAGGCGCAGGGGTGGGCCGTCTACACGGCCCTGTCTATGGCTCTGTTTATCGACCCTGAGAAGGACGCATCGGCGATCGTCGACGCAGTCCTGGAGGCGCTCGAGCGGCTGCATACCCGTGATGTGGTTCCAGCCGTGACGGTGCCCGAACGCGTCAGCGACGACTGCCTGACGGACGAGCCGGTCCGTTCCGACGACTCCGTGCCACAGGAGTCGGACGTGACCGAGGGATCCTCCCCTGTCGACAAGGCCGCGTCCCAGACGACCAACGAGGACGTTTCCGCCCGGACCGCCGACGCACCCGCTTCCCCACGCATGCCGGTGCTGGACGAAGAGTTGGATGAGGAGTCTCAACGCCGCAAGAAAGCCGACGAAGACACGACAGGCATGCTCATGGAAATTAAACGCAAGGAGCGCGCCGCTGAGGAGCATCGTGGTCCTCGCCCAGCGATCGCTAAGGGTTTGCCGCTGGCCGCCTACTCCGATGATCAACTCGACGAGATGGTCGCCTGGGTACGCTCGGACGGCGTGGAACGCACTGATCTGGAGACCGCCGAAGAGCTGCGCGAAGCCCTGGGTATCACGCGACGCGGTTTCCAGTCTGACGCGGTGCTCGGCAACGTTGTGCGTCGCACAAAGCCTGCGGCCGTTGCTCGTGACGAGGCCGGGGCTGGGTCGGGCGATCAGGGAACCCCCAGTGAGTGATGCGCCTGCGCCGCGTAGACGGCGCCGCGTCGCGCGCTTCGTCTCTGAGGTGGACCGCCACCTCATTGACGAGGGTCTGCCGCCCTCGTGGGAGGACCGTGTGCGCCCCGAGGACACGCGCCCGGGTTCCATGGCTGATTCCGCCGATCGGGGCGATGGCGCTAACGATGCGCGTCTGTTGGCCAACGTGCCCCCGCACGCCCAGGCTCGCGCGTAGGGCCGTCCGTGTGGCGGGCCGCACTTGGCGTCGATCCGATGCTCCGGTTATGCGTAGGGCCCGTGGTGTGTAGGACCCTGCGACGTGTAGGACCCTGCGACGTGTAGGACCTGACATGGTTTCCCAACAATGTCGCACGTAATTCCTCGCGGACTATTTCAGATATTGAAATCGCGTCGTTGCAATTCCAACGTTTTCTCGTGGTGCTCAAAAGTGACCGGGTTAAATTACGTGCGAGATTTGTGGGGAAGCGTGCGCGATCGGGCACTTCAGTGGGGTGAGAGAGCCAGCCGGGCACTAGGCCACAGTGGTGCTCTCGTGTGGTGTTAATACAAAAGCGCTGGGGCCGATGTGGATCGGCCCCGGCTCGCGAGGAGGAAAGAATCAGGCGCGGTCGCCTCGGGCCAGGGAGTCGCGGATTTCGGTGAGGAGCTGGACCTCTTCGGAGACAACCTTCGGTGCCTCGTCCTCGGCCTTTTTCGTGCGCTTGGCCAGGTAGTTCATGGGCAGGACAAGGAAGAAGTAGAGGGCGAATGCCATGATCAGGAAGTTGATGACGGCGGTCAGCAGAACACCAAACGTAATATCGGTGCCGTGGAACGTGACGATGAAGGCTTTCGAGAAGTCTGGCTTGCCGACGAAGGCAGCGATGAGAGGGTTGATAACACCGTTAACGAGGGCGTCGACGATGTTTTTAAAGGCGGCACCGATGATGACACCGACGGCCAGCTCGATGACGTTGCCGCGAGAAATGAATTCCTTGAAGCCCTTAAGCATGGGATCTCCTGTGTGATCGGTCGGCTGAGCCGACATGTCTGAATCGCCGAATGCTTCGGCGTGGCGGGCGGGAGCCGCCGCGGCTGGTGCCGCGAGGGCACGTTATTACCACGGAGAAGATTAAGGGACTTTCGTCGTGGTGACAGTGTATAGAGGGTAATCTTTGTCGCACTTTATGTCATTTGGTCAGAGGCTAGCGTAATGAGGCCCGAAAACGTGTCCTGAGGCGTGTATGACAAACGTGTGTGCCTCGCGATCAAGCCGGTGAGAGGCGTTGCATGTGAATTGTGCGCGTGGGAGTGATAATCGCGTCAATGTGAGCGTCATGGGGTTCGAGTGGGATTGTGCCGGGTGGGAGTACCTCATCGTCAAAGACAACAGCGACGACGGGTGCAGTGGAGCGGCGGTGAGGGAGTGCGCGGTCGTACCAGCCGCCGCCTTGCCCCAGGCGCGCCCCGTCTAGGCCTGCGGCCAATGCGGGAACAAGGATTAGGTCAGCGTTGGATAACGCGCCGGGTCCCAGGACACTCCCGGTCGGTTGAGCGGGGGGCCGTCCAGGTGTCACTAACGCCTGACCCTCCTCCCAGCGGCCCCAGCGAGGTCCGCCAAGTGCGGCCCCGGCCTCGTTGACGAGAACCGGTAGGAGCGCGCGAGGGAAGAGGTTGAGCGTCAGTGACAGGTCGGGTTCTAGCGCAGTGGGCACGAAAAGGGCGGGTAGGGTCACAGTGCCCATTGACGAGGCCAGGGCGCGTACCTGGGTGGCGATCGCTGCCGCTTCTGCGCGGTGACGGACCGGAACCAATGTATGGTCAGTATTTGACGAAGGTGCGGTGTTCGGTTCGGCGGGGGCGGTTCGCCGTGCCCGCCGACGCCCCAGAATCTCCGCGCGGAGAGTTGTTTTTGTGGTCATCGTCTCCCTTTCGGGTGGTTTCTTCGCTACGCTTGCAGTATGTCAGATAAAAACCAGCCTGTAGTGCACGCCGTTGTCCCTTCGGCCGGTCGCGGAACCCGCTTCCTGCCCATCACGAAGTCGGTCCCCAAGGAGATGCTTCCCGTCGTTGACCGCCCCGCGATCGAGTACATTGTGCGCGAAGCTACCGACGCGGGCATCACCGATGTCTTGTTTGTCACCCGAGCGGGTAAGCAGGCGATCGAAGACTACTTCGATGCTGAACCAGGCCTTGAGGCGGACCTGGAAAAGGCGGGTAAGGATGAGGCGCTCGAGTACGTCAATGAGTACAAGAAGTACGCGCGCGTCCATTCTGTGCGCCAAGGACATCCCCTTGGCCTGGGGCACGCGATCCTGCAGGCGAAATCTCACGTGGGCGAGTCTCCCTTCGCGGTGTTGCTGCCCGACGACCTCATGGAACCCGGTTCGCAGCTGCTGCGTAAGATGATCCAGGTTCGCCAGGCTTTGGGTGGCAGCGTCGTCGCCCTGCTGAAGGTCACCCCCGAGCAGGCCACAGCCTACGCGTCGACCGCCGTCGAAGTGTTGCCTGTTCCTGAGGGGGTTGACCTTGATGAGGGGCAGCTGATGCGCATTACCGGCGTCACGGAGAAGCCCCCGCTCGACGAGGTCAAGTCGGAGTACGCGGTCGTCGGTCGTTACCTGCTGGATCCGGTCGTGTTCACTGCCCTCGAAGACATTGAGCCGGGCGCCGGTGGTGAGTATCAGCTCACAGATGGGTACGCGCGCATGATCGGCCTCCCCGAAGAAGCGGGTGGAGGGTTGTACGGTGTAGTCATCGACGAGCGTCGCTTCGATACCGGGGACAAACTCGGCTACCTCGAGGCCAACGTGACGCTCGCCCTTGAGGACCCGGCGCTTGGAGGGGAACTCAGGGCGTTCCTGCGCTCCAAGCTCGAGGACTAACCAACATGCGAAGCGTTGCTGACTTCTACCAGGACTGCCAGGCAGTCGCCCACGCGGTGCCCCCGCTTGACGTTAAGCTCGCCGACGCGGTGAGTTGCGTGCTCGCGGAGGATGTGCAGGCTCCCTTCAATCTTCCGGTTGCCGACCTGTCTGCGTGTGACGGGTACGCCGTTCGCGTGCGAGACTGCGAGGGAGCCACCCTGGAGACGCCGGTGACGCTGCCCGTCACTGAAGAGATTCGCGCCGGCGCGGTCGACCCTGTCGCCCTCGTGCCTGGTACCGCGATTCGTATCGCGTCCGGCGCGCCCATGCCCACGGGTGCTGAGGCCGTGGTGTCCTTGGAGTTCACCGACCACGGAGTCGCCCAGGTGGCGCTGCGCACAGCCCCGGCCAATGGGGAAAACATCCGCCGTCGCGCCGAGGACGTGGCGCAGGGTGACACGGTGCTGCGCGCCGGAACACGCATCGGCGCACGCCAGATGGCGCTTCTGGCGGGAGTAGGTCGCGACCGCGTGCTTGTTCACCCGCGCCCGCGAGTCGTCATCATCTCCATCGGCGATGAGATCGTGGAGCCGGGTACCCAGGCGCGCCCTGGCACTGTTTTCGACGCGAATGGGCACGCCCTGTCCACCGCGGTTGCCGACGCAGGTGCACAGACCTTCCGTGTCGCGGCCGTCCCGGATGAGCGCGGGCGGCTACGTGAAACGATCGAGGATCAGCTGGTGCGCGCCGACCTCGTCTTGACCACGGGCGGTATCTCGTATGGCAGCGGGGACACGGTCCGTGAGGTTCTTGGTGCTCTGGGAACGGTTCGCTTTGACAACGTCGCAGCCTGGCCGGGTCACATTTTGGGTGTGGGCACTGTCGGTGGGGATGAGGATCGCGTCGGTACCCCTATCGTTTGTTTGCCTGGCGACCCGGTCTCTGCGCAGGTGTGTTTCGAGGTCTTCGTGCGTCCCGCGCTGCGTCACATGCAGGGATGGACGGGCGTTAACCGCCCAGTTGTGCGTGCGGCAATCGATCGGTCGTGGTACTCGCCGCGGGGACGCCGCGAGTTCGTGCGCGTGCGCTTGACGGGTTCTCCGCGCGCTGGCTATCACGCTGCCGTCATGGGGACCCCGGCCTCGTTGTTGCTGTCTGCGCTCGCTGACTCGAACGCGCTGGCCGTCGTGCCTGAGGATGTGACGACCGTGCGCGCCGGTGACACCCTGCAGTGCCTGGTCCTCGAATGAGGTACTTGTTTCGGCGTGGCTCGTGTGTGTGGGGTCGCGATATTGAGATGCTCACGCTGCGCGTCGCAGATCCGGTCGGGCGCGGTTTTTTGCGACCCGGGCCTGTCGGGAGCGTGAATCCTCGTGAGCTGGTCGTGCGTCCTGTGCGCGGCGAGGAGTATCGGACGCTGGATGCGGTGCGGCGGGCTGACGGGCATTGGTTGCGTCCGTGGGAGGCGACTCTGCCGCCGGATACGTTGGAGCATATTCCAACTTTTTCACAGTACATGCGTCGCGCTGAGCGGGATCATCGGGAGGGGACCGGCCTGATTTTCGGCGTTCAGATCGATGGGCGTTTCGTCGGCCAGTTCACTGTGTCGAACGTGCACTGGGGGGCGATGTCGTCGGGGATGCTTGGGTATTGGGTCGTATCGGAGTGGGCGGGACGAGGCTTGGGTTCCTTGGTTGCTGGTCTTGTCCTTGATTTGGTGGTGGGCGAGCTTGGCCTTCATCGCGTGGAGGTGTGCGTGCGTCCGGAGAATGAGCGCTCGTTGGGCGTGTGTCGAGGCTTGGGGTTGGTCGAGGAGGGCCTGCGGCCGCGTTTTATGCACATCGCGGGGGAGTGGGCCGATCATGTTGCGTTTTTTATCGATACTGAGTCTTTGCCTGTGGGGGGTCTCGTTCAGCGGCGCTGGGGTCGTCCTGCTATCGGTTAGTGCCGATTGGATGTGGGTGTGGTAGTTTCGTGTGCCCGCTGCTGTGGTGGTTTTTCGTTCTGTGGAGCTGTTGGGCGGGCGTGCGCGCGTTGAAGGTGAGCATCGCCACGGCCTCGTTGATGCTCGTGTGACTATTGGGACTTGTGTGGCTGCTGTGATTACCTATCTTTTGACCGCCAGGTTTGAGAGCTCGACACGCCCACGAGCTGCGAAGTTGCTACTCGTAAACCGCTTTACGTTGGAGGGGTGGAAATTGGTGGACTCGTCATCGCAGCGGTATTCGTGTCGCTCCTCGCGACCGTACCGTCGCTGGTCGCGCGCCGAACGGCCATTGTTCAGTCTCGTGAGATCGACCGATTTTCGCCGAAACTGCGCATCATTCATACGAATGCGTCAGAATTAGACTCGTGCGATCATGCCAGCGGAACGATCCTGGCGCGGCGCGCGCTGACGAGCGGAGGAAGCATGCACACGGCCACCACTGGACGCACCCGACCTGTCATCGACCGTCGGAACAACAGGGCGGTTCGGGACATCGCGAAGCTGCGGGCACGCCGCGCCGCTCGCCTCGCCGCTGAGAGCGCTGCGGGACGCCGTCGCTTGGTCGTGACGGGCGTGTGTGCGCTGTCTACCGTGATCCTTGGCATCGTCATTGCTGCGACGTCGATCGCGTGGGCGTGGCTCCTTGTTCCGATCGTTGCCCTCGTTGCGTCCCTGTCTGCCTCTCGCCTCGCGGCCATCCGCTCGCAGCGCGCCTCCGAGCATGAGGTTGAGCTGCTCACCAAGCTGAGGGCTGACGTTCGCGGCGCTGGCCGTCCGACGGCGCCCGCGTCGCAGCCGCGCGTTGCTGCCGCCGCCCGTGGCAAGGCCGTGGCCGAGTCGCGTCCGAGCGCCTCGCGTGAGGCCGACGCAGAGTCCACTTCTCAGACGGGATCCGTGCCTTCCCTCGTCTTTAACGTTGAGGTTCCCGAGGCCGTCGAGGTCGCCGACACGCCCGCACGCCCCTGGACCGTTGCCCCGATCCCTGCGCCGACCTACGCGTCGCGCGACCGTATTCGCGGTCGCATCGTTCATGCGGACACGGACCTGCGTGGCATCCCGCGCATTACGGGGGCGATTCCCGCGCGCCCGATCGCTCAGACCGCGCAGGTCGGTGCCCGCTCCACCGAAGAGGTCGTCGCCGACCAGGCTGTCGCCCTGGACCTGGATGCCGTCTTGGACGCGCGCCGAGCCCAATAGGGCTGCTTGTTGCTGTCGTCGCCGCGCCGCGAGCCACCTGGCTCGCGGCGCGGTTGTTTGTGCGGGGCGATGGAATGGTTAATCCTGCTGCTTGGGATGTGGCCGCGTGGCATCGCGCATGCGCTGGTGGTCGGCTTGCGTCATTGCCCGTCGTGGTGCTAAGCTATCCGAGTCCTTGGGGCTATGGCGCAGTTGGTAGCGCGTCTCGTTCGCAATGAGAAGGTCGGGGGTTCGAATCCCCCTAGCTCCACCACATGCCGACATCCGATAGTGGATGTCGGTTTTCTGTATGTCTGAGCGCCTTGTTGGGGTGTTGTGGTGCTTGCGGCCCTAGCTTTCGGATTATAGGACACTACGGGGCTATAGGCGCAAACGTGGTGCTTTAGACGGCGTGTCGTGGGTCTAGTGGGC
>NZ_CAUTSL010000066.1:0-11146 GCF_963540955.1 Actinomyces bouchesdurhonensis | reverse complement strand
CCCCTCGAACACCTCCGCGGCATCGCCCAAGGATTCATCAACCACCGAAACTACCACCTACGCTGCCTCCTCCACCCCGGCGGATTCCAACACCCCCTACACCCTTAAATGCGAAGAGCCTGTTAACCCGACAACTGGCACCCTCAACCCCTCAATGCGCACGTTAACCCCTTAAGTGGAGCGTGGGCAGGTGTGCCCATACTCCACTAGTAGGGTCCAGCTGCGCACTGAAGGGTTGACACAGCCACCCATGGGGCCAGGCCGCCACAGGCCAAGCACGCACCAGCCCCACGAAGCCCCACACATCCACAGATCCGAGGCGCTCACACCAGTCACGAGCCAGCCGCGACGCAAATCGCTCGGACCTGAGTGGCACTACAACACTCTCTCACGTAACACGAAGCCGCAGGTGCCAGGCGCCGGTTTCACGTTCGACCTCGCGCCGATCGTGCCACACGGCAAGTGACAGGCAGCACCAAGACCACACCGAAGGGAGCGAGAAGCACCGATTCCACCATATTGCTTATTACCGATGGGGTGTTACACCCGATCAGGTGGAACCCTCCCAATAGAGCCAACACCCACCGACCCCGCCATGTTCGAGGACTACCCCGATCAGATGGAATCTTCCTGATGGGGCCGACCCCCATCGGCGGCGCGCCCGCGCAAGCACCCTAACGGACGACCGAAACACACGCCGCAGCCAGCACCCATCGGCGGCGCGAGAACGCCAGCGCCACCGAGGCCTCCCTCGACGATGCCTGAGACCAACCCCTGACCAATATACTTTGTCCTATAAGCCGATCAATCAACCTTCTGCTAGACCAGTACGAAGAACAGCTCATCCGCCCGCGATGGGATGAGATAACGCCTCACGGATGGAATGGCCCCGTACGCCCAACAGGGCGTACGGGGCCACGCATGCTGGTCCGTTTCTAGTTCACCGATCCGGTCAGCAGAGCGAAAAGCGACGTCAAGCGCTCGTTGCTGGGCAGATCATCGATGAAAACCTCTTCGCCATCAGAGTCGCACAGCGGCACACGCCAGTTCGGGTATTGATCCGCGCCCGTGCCCGGCATATTCTGCGGCCGGACGTCTCCCACCGCATCGACGAGAGAAGCAACGACGAGCTTGGACGGAACCTTGGCGACGTAACGGTACAGGCCCTCGACGATCTCGCGCTCGCTTGGCTCCGATCCGTCGATGCACCCGTACTCGTGCAGGCGCTCCACAATCTGCTCAAGCTCTAGTCGATCGCTTGCACGCACGATCTCGATGTCATCCGTCAGCAAGCCCAGCTCGCTACGCAGCGTCGTCTGGATGCCTCGGATGTATCCAAGAGTCGGCGGCAAATCGTGGATGTTGACTGCAGCGAGCGCGCGATCACGGTAGTGCTCGGGGCGCAGCGGCCATCCGCCGCCGTCCTTCTCAAACCACACGACCGACGTTCCCAACACGCCGCGGTCGCGCAGGTAGTCACGCACCCACGGCTCGACGACACCGAGGTCCTCGCCAATGACGACAGCGCCTGCACGCTGTGCCTCCAGCAGGATGACGCCCATCATGGCCTCGTGGTCGTAGTACACGTACGTCCCCTCGGTGGCCGCGCAACCCTCCGGGATCCACCACAGGCGGAACATACCCAAGATGTGGTCGATGCGGACGGCACCGGCGTTAGCCAGCGCAGCGCGCACCATGTCACGCAGCGGCGTGTAGCCCGTCTCTGCGAGGGAACGCGGCGACCACGGCGGCTGTGACCAGTTTTGACCCTGCTGAGAGTAAACATCCGGCGGCGCACCCACACTCATGCCCGTCGCGAAAAGCTCGGGACGACTCCATTTTTCAGAGCCGAAGCCATGCACGCCCACGGCCAAGTCAGCCATGATACCGATTTCCATGCCGACCTCGTGGGCGACTTCTTGGGCGTGAGCTAGTTGCTCGGAGGCGATCCACTGGCACCACTCGAAGAAGTTCACACGGTCCGCCAGCTCGAGGCGCTCGAGCTCGACGCGCGGCGAGGACGAACGCTCAAGATCCTCGGGCAGCTTGATGGCACCTTCTCGTTCAACGAGGGCACACCACAGCGCGTAGTTGGACAGCTCCGAACCACCGTTTTCAACGAAGTGGTCGAACTGGGACTGGCGGTGATAGGAGCGCGGCGCGGTGAAAATGATGTCGAGAGCCTTACGCTTGGCTTCCCACGCACGATCACGGTCGATGAGGTCTTCACGGATGGCGAATTGACGGGTCTCATCACGCAGCTGCTCGATAGCGTCACGCGATGCCTGAGGCAGCGACGCATACTCCTCAATAGACTCGGGACGAATATAGATTGGGTTGACCCAGCGTCGGGACACCGGCAGGTAGGGCGAATCCTCCAGCGGAGAAACAGGCTGCGAAGCATGCACCGGGTTGATCAGGAGAAATTGAGCCCCCTTGTCTGCGCAGACGGCAGCCAGATCAGCCAAGTCGGTCGCATCGCCGATTCCCCAGGAGCAAGCTGAGCGCGTCGAATAGAGCTGTGCATTGACGCCCCACACGCGCCGCGATGACTCCAGGAGCGGCAGAGACAGAGAGTTCGGCACAATGATGAGTGTCGCAGATTCAACGTGGCCGCCCTCAACGGTGGCCACGAGCCGATGCCAGCCCAGCGGCAGCCAGTGAGGCACGTCGAAGGTTGCGCGGCCCACGAGCTGCCCATCAATCATGCGCGGCGGCACATAGCGATCGAGTTGCTCACACTGCCCTTTGCGTCCGTCCTCGAGAACCCACTGCACATTGACCCACGAGCCATCGGGCACGTGCACCCGGAACTCGTAGCCACCTCCCTGGCGAGCCACAATGGTCGGCGGGAGAGTACGGCGCCACTCGCGTTCATCGGTCAGGCGCATTGCGTTCTCAACGTCTCCGACTGTCGAAGACTCATCCAGGGGGAGTCCAAGTGCTCCGAGGACTTTCAGGAGGGTTGGCGCACCGACACCTATCCAATTCCCGTACCAATCCCAGAAACCGGTCGCGACACCGTTGACATCGGCGACATGTCGCAGCAGATCAATATTGTCAGATGCGGGGGAATGGGTATCCACGGAACAAAGCTCTCTACGTTGTGGGCTGAGGACACAAACAATTTTATGCGTGTGCCCGCTGTGACAAAGAATCCAAGGGTGTGTCATGGGCCACGCTCTTGATGGAGGCGATCATTGCGCTCGCAATATCGTCGGAGGAAGCCCCGCAAACAATCTGAACAACATCGCCCGAACGAACGACGGCCAACACACCATCGACACGCAGCGCGGCTTCATCAACTGCCCGCTGAGTCTTCACCTGAACACGGATACGCATCGTGCAGGGTTCGATCTCAACGATGTTGAGGTACCCTCCCAGCGCGTCGATGAGCGCTTGTTCAATCGCCATCGGAGCCCCTTTCACGCCATCGGCTTTTTGCGATTCGTATCACATAGTAGATGTGACCTGCACAAAAGGCAAGTGGGGTCCGCAACATGAACATCCACACTGTCAAGCCGCTCAATAAATAATTAACCCAACGGTCCCAACGATCAAATACACTCACAAATTATACTGTCAAGTTACGTGACATCTCAATGTGAACCTTCGACTCTCACCAAAAACGCAGCCCCCGAGGCATCAACACCCCGGACATACGCTCAAGCGGGGGAAGGCCCACAGACCCTCCCCCGCTTGAGCGATGAACATCAATCGCGCGTCAGCTTACGATGCGTGACACGGTGCGGGCTGGCAGCAGCCTCACCCAGGCGTTCCACCTTGTTCTTCTCGTACGCCTCGAAGTTACCTTCGAACCAGTACCATTTGTCAGGCTGTTCCTCAGTCCCCTCCCAGGCGAGAATGTGAGTGGCGACGCGGTCAAGGAACCAACGATCGTGGGTGACAACGACGGCGCAGCCCGGGAACGCAAGTAGAGCATTCTCCAAAGAACCCAGAGTTTCAACATCAAGGTCATTGGTGGGCTCATCAAGCAGCAGTAGGTTTCCACCCTGCTTGAGGGTCAGCGCCAGATTCAGGCGATTACGCTCACCGCCGGAGAGGACACCAGCCGGCTTCTGCTGATCTGGACCCTTGAAACCAAATGCCGACACATACGCACGAGAGGGCATCTCAACATTGCCAACCTGAATAAAGTCGAGTCCGTCGGAAACGACCTGCCAGAGGGTCTTGTCCGGATCAATGCCGGCACGAGTCTGGTCGACATAGCTAATCTTCACAGTTTCGCCGATGGTCAGCTCACCGCCATCGAGAGGTTCAAGACCAACGATGGTCTTGAACAACGTGGTCTTACCAACGCCGTTAGGGCCGATAACACCAACGATACCGTTGCGCGGCAAGGAGAACGACAGGCCGGAGATGAGCGAGCGATCACCAAAGCCCTTCTGAAGATCCTTGGCCTCGATGACCACGTTACCCAGGCGCGGACCCGGCGGGATCTGGATTTCTTCGAAGTCGAGCTTGCGGGTACGTTCGGCCTCGGCGGCCATCTCCTCGTAGCGGGCCAAGCGCGCCTTGGACTTGGCCTGACGTCCCTTGGCGTTCGAGCGAACCCACTCGAGCTCTTCCTTCAGGCGCTTGGCCAGCTTGGCATCCTTCTGCCCCTGAACCTGCAGACGCTTCTCCTTGGTCTCCAGGTAGGTCGAATAGTTGCCCTCATAGGGGTAGAGGTGGCCACGGTCAACCTCAGCGATCCAGCCGGCGACGTGGTCAAGGAAGTAGCGGTCGTGGGTGACGGCGATAACTGCCCCCGGATAGGAGGCCAGATGCTTTTCGAGCCAGAGAACGGATTCAGCATCCAGGTGGTTCGTCGGCTCATCGAGCAGCAGCAGGTCGGGCGCTTCAATGAGGAGCTTACACAGGGCGACACGGCGACGCTCACCACCGGAAAGCACGGAGACCGGCTGATCCGGCGGCGGGCAGCGCAGCGCATCCATCGCCTGCTCGAGCTGCGAGTCAATATCCCATGCGTTGGCGGCATCGATCTCAGTCTGCAACTTGCCCATCTCATCCATGAGGGCATCGAAGTCAGCGTCAGGGTTGGCCATCTCTTCAGAAATCTCATTGAAGCGGGCGAGCTTGCCTAAAATACCGGCGGCACCCAGGCGCACGTTGTCGATGACCGTCTTCGTTTCATCCAGGATGGGTTCCTGCATGAGGATTCCAACCGAGTAGCCGGGAGTCAGACGAGCCTCGCCATTACTGGGCTCGTCCAGACCGGCCATGATCTTCAGGATCGAGGACTTACCGGCGCCGTTGGGACCAACCATACCGATCTTGGCGCCCGGATAGAAAGCCATGGTGACATCGTCAAGGATGACCTTGTCACCGATGGCCTTGCGGGCCTTGATCATCTGATAAATAAACTCCGCCACGTTACTCCGTTCGGGTGGTTGGGGACGCGCTCACGCGCGCGGGATCTCCCCTATGGTACCGATCCCTCGCGCGCCAGGACGAGGCCCAGAGCAACGACGAGGTCGGTGATCCTCATCTCAGGGCAAAATCGCGGGAATTTCGCCACTTCCGCACAGTCACGGGCATCGTGCTTGGTTACGCCTCCGTAATGATTCATTAGAAACTATTGCAATTTTTTAAAAAGTGCGTGCATCTCTTCGACTTTTAAGACAAACTTTTAAGTACCGGGGCACCTGCGTGCCCCCGTCAAACTGCCACACACCGGAAGGAACGCACATGGTCACCCCGACGCGCATCACCATGGACGCGGTGCGCGCACCCATCTATCACGTGACCGACACTCCCTCCACTCTCGACCTGGCTGCCACCCTCCTGGCCGACACCGCCACAGCTACCCCGCACCTGACGACCATCATCGCCGATAGTCAAAGCGCCGGACGCGGTCGCCTCGGGCGCTCCTGGATCACCCCGCCCGGCCAAGCACTCCTGGCCTCAACCATCGTCTCACTCCCCTCCTCCCTTCCCGCCGAAGCCCTCGGATGGACCGTCCACGCCTGCGCCCTCGCCGTGCGCGACGCCCTGACAGCTCGCCTGGAACCCCTCGGCCACACTGTCACCCTGAAATGGCCCAACGACGTCCTAGTAGACGGGACACGGAAAATCTGTGGCATCCTCGCCCAACTCGCCCCAGCCTCGTCCCCGTACATGACCGCCGCGATTCTCGGCTACGGCATCAACATCGCCCAGGAAGCCGGGACTATGCCCACCGCCCAAGCCACCTCCCTACTGGCAGAAGGCGACAAACAGGCCGGAACCGCCCCCACGAGCGTCGCCCACGCACTCCTCGGCTCAATCCTCACAGGCCTAGACGAACGCATCCGCTCCCTCATCACCCACGGTGACGCCGCGAACGCTGGCTTGCTCACTGAAGCCGAGCAAGCCATGCCCCTCATCGGCACACGAATCGTCCTCGCCAGCCCCACAGACGCGCACGGTACGCCCGCGCGCGAAGGGATCGCGCTCGGTCTGGCCCCCACCGGTGCACTCCTGCTGCGCACAGATGACGGTACGACCGAGGAAATCAACGCCGGAGACGTCCTCACGACCGGCACCCCCCTGACTCTCGTTCACGACACCAAGGAGAAGCGTGCGAACAATTAACCGAATCCTCGTCGCTAACCGTGGCGAAATCGCCCTGCGTGTGTGCCGCACCGCCACCGACATGGGCATCTCCACGATCGCCGTTTACGCCGATCAAGACATGGCCGCGCCCCACACACGCGAAGCCGACGAGGCACTCTCGCTGGGCGGAGACGACGCCGCGTCCACATACCTAAACGGTGAAAAAATCCTGGCCATCGCCCTCGAAACAGGTGCTGACGCGATTCACCCCGGGTACGGATTCCTCTCCGAAAACTCCGAGTTTGCGCGCGCCGTCGAGGATGCCGGTATCGCGTGGCTTGGCCCCTCTTCTTCCGTCATCGATGCCCTGGGCGACAAAATCAACGCTCGCCGTATCGCGCACGAATGTGGCGTGTCCCCGGTTCCCGGAGTGTCCGAACCCGTGTCCTCACGAGCAGAGGTTGAAGAATTCATCGCGTCAGCAGGTTACCCCGTGGTGCTCAAGCGCGCCGACGGTGGCGGCGGTCGAGGCATCAGCATCATCCGTTCGGCATCCGACCTTGATCTCTTCTTCGCTCGCCACACAGACGCCGAGGATCTGGCCGCTTACTTCGTCGAACGTTTCGTCGAGGTTGCCCGCCACGTCGAAACCCAGTCCGCGCGTGACTCCCTAGGTAACTTCCACGTCATCTCGACCCGTGATTGCTCGGTCCAGCGCCGCAACCAGAAGCTCGTTGAGGAGGCACCCGCGCCCTTCCTACCTGAGGGCGCCCACGAGACGCTCGTCGCCGCTTCGCGTGCACTCTTCGAGCACGTGGACTACGTCGGCGTCGGCACCGTCGAATTCCTCCTCGAGCCGGATGGCAATATTTGGTTCCTTGAGGTGAATCCTCGCCTGCAGGTCGAGCATCCTGTCTCCGAAGAGGTCACGGGTATCGACCTGGTGCGCGAGCAGATCCGTATCGCTCAGGGCCTGGCACTCACGACTCCCCCCGAGCCCCGCGGTCACTCCTTCGAATTCCGCGTCACTTCCGAAGATCCCTCGAAGGATCTGACGCCCACCGCGGGCCGCCTCGACGAGGTTCACTGGCCCCTGGGACCCGGCATTCGCCTCGAACTCGGCATCGACCAGGGCGACTCCGTCCAGACGGCCTTCGACTCCATGATTGCGAAGATCATCGTGACGGGCGCAGACCGTGAGCAGGCACTGGCACGTTCGCGCCGCGCACTCGCCGAGTTCTCTGTTCAGGGCGTAGCCACCCCCGTCCCCGTCTACCAGGACATCATCAACGACCCGGACTTCTGCGGCGTGGGCGGCTTTAACGTCTCGACACGCTGGTTCGAGACCACGTTCATGCCTCACCACGACTATTCGGACTTGGCGACCCCCGACGAAGCCTCAGCCACGGCGGACCTGCCGCGCCAAACCTACATCATCGAGCTCGACGGGCGCCGAGTCTCCCTGACTCTGCCGGCCGGCATGTTCAACGCGCCTGCAGCCCACGCGCCACGCCCATCCCAACCGCTGCGCTCAACCCCGCGCCGCACCAGCGCGACCGCTACCCACTCTGGACCCCACCAGGGTGCCCCCGGCGACATTGTTGCACCCATGCAAGCCATCGTCGTCGCCCTGCCAGTCGCGGAAGGAGACCGCGTGGAGGAAGGCCAGCTCGTGGCCGTACTCGAGGCCATGAAGATGGAAAAGCCGCTGCTGGCGCCCCGCGCTGGCACCGTCACTTCCCTTGCCATCGCCCAGGGTGACACTGTCACGGCCGGGACGCGCATCGCCCACATCGCCACCGAGGAGGCCAAATGAGCACGACGAATACCGCCACGCGTGACAGTTTCATCCAGGCGCAAGACGCGATCGCCCAAGCAGCTGAAGAAAAGGCCGCTCAGCGCCAGCACGCCAAGCACAAGCTGACGGCCCGCGAGCGCCTCGCCCTGTTCTTCGACGACGGCGTATGGCACGAGGTCGGCCAGTTCATCGGCGGGTCGGTGCGCGCCGGCCGCATAGGGTCGGCTGTGGCCGCCGGATACGGTCGCGTGCAGGGCCGAATGGTGGCCGCCTACGCGCAAGATTTCTCGGTGATGGGTGGAACCCTGGGCAAAGTCGAGGGCGACAAGATCGTCGACCTGATCGACCTGGGTATTCGCATGCGCATCCCGATTGTCGGCATTCAGGATTCGGGCGGTGCTCGCATCCAGGAGGGCGTCGTCGCCTTGGCTCAGTACGGTCGCATTTTTAAGAAGACGTGCGAGGCTTCGGGGCTGGTTCCTCAGATTTCGATCATCCTGGGTCCGTGCGCGGGTGGCGCCGTCTACCAGCCGGCGCTGACCGACTTCATTGTGATGACGCGCGAAAACTCGCACATGTTCGTGACCGGTCCGGATGTCGTGGCAGCCACAACGGGTGAGAAGGTGACGCTCGACCAGCTCGGTGGTGCCGCTATCCACAACTTCCATTCCGGAGTGGCCCATCACATGGCGGACACGGAGGAAGAAGCGATCGACTACGTGCGTTCGCTCCTGGATTATCTCCCATCTTCGTGCGAGGTCGATCCCCCGAAGTACGAGTACATTACAAACCCGGAGGACGAGGCTGCGGCACGCGCGGTCGCGGACCTGGTTCCGACCTCAGCGCGTCAGCCCTACGACGTCCGAGATGTCGTGCGTTCTCTGGTCGATCACGGCGAGTACGTGGAAATCCAAGACCTGTTTGCCCCCAACGTGACGATTGGTTTCGCGTGCGTAGATGGCCAGTCGGTGGGTGTCGTGGCAAACCAGCCAATGAACGACGCGGGCACCCTCGATGTTGATGCGTCGGAGAAAGCCGCGCGTTTCGTCCGCTTCTGTGATGCCTTCGGCCTGCCGATCGTTACTTTCGTGGACGTGCCCGGCTACCGTCCCGGCACCGAGCAGGAGCAGGCGGGCATCATCCGCCGCGGCGCGAAGGTGATCGTCGCCTACGCGAACTCGACGGTTCCGATGGTGACCGTGATCCTGCGTAAGGCCTACGGCGGCGCCTACATCGTCATGGGGTCGAAGTCGATCGGCGCAGACCTGGCGTTTGCCTGGCCGGACGCGCAGATCGCTGTCATGGGTGCGGAAGGCGCAGCGTCGATCATGTATCGCCGTGAGCTGGCCGCTGCCCGCGAGAACGGCACGTTTGAGGAGACGAAGGCTGAGCTGGTCGCTCGCTACGAGGAAGAGACCGTTAACCCGGAGGTGTCCGTGTCCTCAGGCCAGCTCGACGGCATTATCGCCCCCGCCGACACCCGTCAGACCATCATCGATTCCCTGCATCTGCTGGCCTCGAAGGACCAGCGCGCCCCCCATGTGAAGCGTCACGACAACGGTCCCCTGTGACCGGTGCCGTTTGAGAAGTATTGTTCCCGATCGAAAGTATGAACATGTCGTTTGTGTCCTCTCTGAACGAGACTCCCTACGCGCTGACCTTCGCCGGTCAGGCGACCCCGTGGCGCGCCGCGCTCGACGAGATTGCCCACGATCCCGAGATCGCCGCGATCGTCGCTGGCGTCATCGAAGCCTCGGATAAGGTGCTCTCCCCCGTGCGCCGTTCGCTGGCCACGCAGTCCGTGTCGGTTCTACCCTTCGCGCTGCCCGCTCCTGACGGTGAAGTGGCCGTGACCCGCGAGGTAACTGGCCCCGACGAGGCCGCCCTGTCGGTTCCGGGTATCGTCGCCGCACAGCTGGGCGCGCTCATCGACCTGACGCGCGCTGGCCTGAACATCGTGGCGAACCGGCCCACCGCTTTTGAAGGTCACTCGCAGGGTGTGCTCGGTGTGGAAATCGCGCGCGCCTGGATCGCAGGGGACGAAGCGCGGGCTGCGTCTGTTTTCGCGCTCGCTCGCCTGATCGGTGCGGCTGCTGCCCGCGTGACGCGCCGTGCTCGCGCCCCCCACGCGGGAGACGCAACCTACATGGTGTCCGTGCGGGGCGTAAAGGATGCTGTCCTATCGCGCATTGTCTCTTCCCTGCCCTCAACGTCCCATCCGCTGTCGATCGCGCTGCGTAACGATACGGACACACACGTCGTCTCGGGCGCCCCGAACGACCTGGCGTCGCTGGTTGCCGCCATTGAGCGCGCGGCCGCTAAAGACAAGGCGGCGCACGACGCGCACGAGCGCGGCGGTCGCCCGCTGACCCCCGTGTGCGAGTACCTTCCGGTCTACGTGCCCTTCCACTCCCCCATGCTGGCCGACGCCCTCGCCCTGGTTGACGAGTGGGCAGCGCAGTGCGGCATCGACGCTGAACTCGCTCACCGCCTGGCAGCTGCCGTTCTGACTACCCCCGTTGACTGGCCCGCGCAGATTGGCGCCGCCGCTGACTCTGGCGCCACCTGGATCGTCGACATGGGTCCGGGGGCAACCACCGTGCGCATGACCCGTACCCTCGTCGAGGGAACCGGCGTCGGCGTGGTAGCCGCCGGGACCGCCGCGGACCGCGACAAGGCTGCGACCCCCGGCTGGACCCCCGAGCCGGGCACCGACTGGTCGCACCTGCGCCCCGGCCTCGTGACCCTGCCCGACGGCAAGACCGTCGTGGACACCGCCTTCTCGCGCCT
>NZ_CAUTSL010000065.1:0-11593 GCF_963540955.1 Actinomyces bouchesdurhonensis | reverse complement strand
CCTCGAAACCGGAGGATTCAGACCCCAACTACACCCTCAATTATGAAGAGCCCGTAACGGGTGCAGCGTCTCTTGTTCGGAGTCGGGGTGAGCATGTCGAGGCCGTGTGGCTGCGTCCGATGCGGACGGTTGGGGTCTGTGGGGAGTAATTGCCCGCGGTTGGGCTTGTCAAGTCCCGGGTTTTGTGTAGGGATTTTTAGGCCGCTTTCTTTCGTGTTGTTGTGTATTTGTTTTCTGCTTGTTGCGGTGTGATTCCGCCCAGGGCGAGGTGGGGGCGGCGGGTGTTGTACCAGTGGACCCAGGCGGCGGTTGCGCGTTCAACCTCGCGCCGATCGCGCCATGGGCCGGCGTAGCCGGGGCGCGCCTCGTTGTAGATGAGTTCAGCTTTGTACAAGGAGTTCAACGCTTCGGCCAGGGCGTTATCGTAGGAGTCACCGGTTGAACCCACCGACGCTACTGCCTGGCAACGGGCGAGAGCTTGCCCGTAGCGCACGTCGCGGTATTGCACGCCCCGATCGGAGTGGTGCACGAGCCCACGAGTGTCTATATCATCGCGGCGACGTTGGTAGATCGCCATGTTTAATGCGTCCAGGGCCACGTCGGTATGCAGCGAGGACGCGACTTTCCAGCCCAGGATTTTACGAGAGCACACGTCGGTGACGAAGGAGACGTAGACCCAGCCAGCCTGGGTTGGTACGTAGGTAATGTCTGCGACCCACAACTCGTTGAGATCATGGGCCCCGAAATGCCGATTGACCAGGTCCAAGGGGCATGCATGGCGCGGCGCTGAAGCCGTGACATGGCGGGTCCGACGCCGACTCACGCCACGAATGCCCATACGCCGCATCAGTCTCTCGACCGTGCAGCGCGCCACATATCCCACGCCCAACTCGTGAGTGTTGAGGAAGGCATGCATTTTGCGCACCCCGAACACACAGTAGTTCTCCTCCCACACGCGTCTGATCACGTCTGTGAGCGCCTCGTCGCGCACGCTGCGCGCCGACAAGGCACGAGTCCGGGCAGCGTAATAGGCGCTGGGAGCAACCTGCACCCCTGACTGGGATAAAGCAGTGCAGATTGGCTCGACTCCCCACCGATGCCGATTGACCTCGATGAAATCGTAGACTAGCGTCCGAGGCGACCTGGCTCCGCCCCGAAAAAAGCTGACGCCGCCTTCAAAATTTCGTTGGCTCGCCGTAGCTCACGGTTTTCAGCTTCCAGCGCCCGGATACGGGCCTCTTGATCACTGACCTCGCCACGCTCATTGCGCCCGCCCTGCTCCACGGCGCGCACCCACGTACGCAGCGCCTCAGGATTGACCCCCAACTGGCCGCCAATACGCTTAATAGCACCCCTACGCCGCTCGGGATCAGCACGAGCCTCCAACGCCATACGCGTCGCACGCTCACGCAACTCCATCGAATACTTACGCTGACCAGACATCCCAAACCTCCAATCCGACCTAAGACACTCTCCACAATACCCGGGACACATCAGCTTGTTGTGGGAGGCGGTGCACCCGATCCGTAGGCATTGCACCCCTTCTGATCGGGTGCAGCGCGACGTAACGGGTGCAGCGCGACGTAACGGGTGCATTGCGACGTAACGGGTGCAGCGCGACTTAACGGGTGTATCGCGACGGATCGGGTGTAGTGCGTCTTGTTCAGAGCCGGGCGGGTATTTCGAGGTTGTGTGGCTGCGTCTGATGCTGCCGCTTGGGTATGTCGGGAGGAAATGTCCGCAGTTGTACTTGTTGTGGGAGGCGGTGCACCCGATCCGTAGGCATTACACCCCTTCTGATCGGGTGCATCGCTACGTAACGGGTGCAGCGCGACGTAACGGGTGCAGCGCTGCACGGCCTGGGGCTGTTGGATGCCGACGTGGTCGGCGCCAGCGAGGAAGCCCGCGTGCAAGCTTGTTGCCGATGAGGTGGTGCACCCGATCGGGAAGATTCAACCCCTTCTGATCGGGTTGAATCTTCCCTAACGGGTTGACTGTTCCCGATCAGGTTGAACCTTGCCACGCCCTGAGGTCCCAAACAGGGGAGGGACCCAAGCCGTGTGGCTCGGGCCCCTCCTATTGCTGTACGAACGCGGCGCGATCATCGCGTGGGTGCTGTGATGACCGGCGTGCGCATCAGGTGCGCAGCGTGGTCACTGACTGGCGGAATGCGCGTAAACGTTGAGCGCTATCAGCGCCACGCACTAACGCCTCACGCCAAGGCCGTGCCACGCTATCGCCTCACTCGCCGCCCTTGCGGCGGCGGATGCGCTTGCGGGCGCGGGGCGCGCGCTCAGCACCAGCCGAAGCAGAACCAGCAGAACCGGAATCGGAACGCGGCGAGTGCTCGCCGCGGCCACGGCCGCGCGTGCCGCGGTCGGAGCGGCCGCCCTTGCCGGCGTTCAGCGTGCGATCGCCGTCCTGGGAGCCGCGACGCGACCCGCGCGAACGCGGCGCGTCGGAGGAAGAAGTCGAAGAGCCACGCGCGGAGCGCCCACGACCGCGGCCACCACGTGAGCCACCACGCGAACCCCCACGCGAGCCGCCACGCGACCCGGAACGGCCGCCACGGCCTCGTCCTTCGGAGCGGGGGGACGAGCCGCCCAGGTCCTCAAGGACCTCGGCGTCCAGGCCCGCGCGCGTGCGCTTGGCGCGTGGCAGGCGGCCGGTCGTGCCCTCCGGGATGTCCAGGTCGGTGAACAGGTGGGGGGAGGTGTGGTAGGTCTCGAGCGGATCCGGCACGCCCAGGCCCAGGGCCTTGGAGATGAGCGACCAGCGCGGCGTGTCGTCCCAGTCCACGAACGTGATGGCCGTACCGGAATGTCCGGCGCGCCCCGTGCGGCCGATGCGGTGGATGTAGATCTTCTCGTCTTCGGGGCACTGGTAGTTGATGACGTGCGTGACGTCGTCAACGTCGATGCCACGGGCTGCGACGTCGGTGGCGACCAGGACGTCGACCTTGCCGTTACGGAAGGCGCGCAGCGCCTGCTCGCGGGCACCCTGGCCGAGGTCGCCGTGCAGCGCGCCGACCGCGAAGCCGCGGGCGGTCAGGTCCTCGCCCAGGCGGGCGGCGGTGCGCTTGGTGCGGCAGAAGATGACGGTGCGGCCGCGACCCTCCGCCTGGAGGATACGGGCGACGACCTCGACCTTGTTCATGGCGTGAACGCGGTAGATGACCTGCTTGACCGTGTTGACGGTCTGGTTCTGGTCGTCGGGGTCCTGCGCGCGAATGTGGGTCGGGTGGACCATGAAGCGGCGGGCGAGGGCCACCACGGGGCCGGGCATGGTCGCGGAGAACAGCATGGTGTGGCGGTTCTCGGGGACGCGGGCCAGCAGCGTCTCGACGTCGGGCAGGAAGCCCAAGTCGAGCATTTCGTCGGCCTCGTCGAGGACGACGGTTTCGACGCCGGACAGGTGGAGGTGGCCTTTGCGCAGCAGGTCGATGAGGCGGCCGGGCGTGCCTACGACGATGTCGGCGCCGCGGGTGAGGGCCTCGATCTGGGGTTCGAAGGCGACGCCGCCGTAGATTTCGACGATGCGGGTGGATAAGTATTTAGCGGTGTCGCGCAGGTCTTGCGCGACTTGCTTGGTGAGTTCGCGGGTCGGCAGGATGATGAGTGCTTGCGGCTGGTTCGGGTTGAGTAGCTCGTCGTAGCCTTCTTCGTCGGGCGCGATGACGTCTTCGAGGACGGGGATGCCGAAGCCGAGGGTCTTACCGGTGCCGGTCTTGGCCTGGCCGATGATGTCGTGGCGGTCCAGTGCGGGGCCGAGGGTGAGGGCCTGGATCGGGAAGGGGTGCGTGATGCCCTTGTCTTCGAGGGCGTCGACGATGGGGTCGGTGACGCCGAAGTCCGCGAAGGATTTCTTGTCGAGGTCTTCGCCTTTGCCGGTGATGTCGGGGGTGGCTTCCTGTTCGGCGGGGGCCTGTGGGTGGATGTTGCCGAGGCGGACGACGCCTGCGGAGTATTCGACGGACGAGGCCGGGGCGGGTTCCGGCGTGGAAGCCTTGGGTTGGGTGACGGTATCGTTGTCGTGGGTGGGCTCGATGGCCTCGGTGCTCGTGGTGGTCACGATCTGCCTTGTCTCCCGGGCTTTTCCGGGGTTGGGGTCGGTGCCGATCGCGCATTGTCTGGCGCGGGGATGTTCGTCCGCGCGTACGTGTGATGTGTGAAAAAGATGCGACCGGGCTTCCGGTGGTCGCTTTTCAGTGTAATCGTGTGGGAGCTGGCAGCGGTGGAGGTGCTGGTCACAGGTAATGGGAACGTGGGGAATACGTGGACAGTGGGAGCCGGGGAGCTTGTCAGGCACTATGCTGGACTCATGGCTCATGAATATGTTTCTGTCCCGGCCGACGACACTGATGTCATTGGTATTCTCGCGTATTCGTCGCTGGCGTTTATGACGCGCCTGGCGAAGGATGGGGAGCAGGCCCCCACGTTTGAGGCACACGTGGAGCACGCGCGCATGGCTGCGCAGTGTTTCGCGTTGTATCAGCAGCTGGAGGTGTGGAGTGGGCACCGTGATTTTGATCTGTTGGCGGCTGGTAGTGCTTTTTCGGGTGCGTATGATGATTTGGATGCGCGCACTCGTCCGACGACGTTTGCGGAGCGGTCAGTGAAGACTTTTATTACGCGTGGCATGCTGGGTGACATGCTGATTCGCGTTGCTCGCGTCCATAGCTTGTTTGAGGGCATCGAGGATGTGTGGCCTTTCGAGCAGGGGCATTGGGTGCGTGCGCAGTTGGGGCCGCAGATTGAGGCGGATCCGCAGTTGGCGGATCGCTTGTCTCTGTGGGGTCGCCGCGTTGCGGGTGAGGCGCTGGGTCTTGTGCGTGCCACGTTGTTTACGTATCCGCAGTTGGCGATGACGCCGGAGAATGTTGATGAGATCACGGAGTATGTGATTAGGCGCCATGGTGAGCGTATGAGGGACATTCACCTGAAGGCCTGAGGCCGCAGGCATTGACGAGGCCGGGGTTCCTCGGGCGGCATCGTGACCGCTCGGGTTCCCCGGCCTCGTTCGTGGGCGCGGGTCAGTGGATCGCGAATCCGACGCGGCGCTCGGTCTTGCTGGCGATCTGCACGTAGCCGAGGGCGTGGGCGGGGACGAGGGTGCGCTGGCCCTTCGAGTCGGTGAGGTCGAGGACGCCGTTCTGGGCGGCAAGGGCCTCGTTGACCTTGGTCATGAGCTCGTTTTCGGTCATGTCGACGTCGAGGGCGAGCTGGCGCGTGTTGTCGCGGATGCCGATGAAGATCTCCATGGTGACTCCTTGCTGGTAAATGTCGTCACGCCCATCATATGTGCCACAGATGCGGGTGGGGTCTGTCAGTATTGCGTCATGAGCGAAATCAAGGTCAGGTTGCGGCGCCGCCCGGAGGGTTGGTGGCGCCTGCCCGAGCTGAATGCTGAGCAGCGCGCGGTCGTGGAGGCGGCGCGCTCGGGCGATGTGATTGCGCGTGGGGCGCCGTCGTCTGGCCGTTCGACGTGTGCCCTGGCGGTGTTCGAGCAGGCGGTGGGTGCGGGCGCTTCGGCGTTGATTCTGGCCCCGGACCGCACGCGCGCGGACGTGTTGACGCCGCGCGCGCAGGCGCTCGGGCCGGACGTGGTGCGTCCGGTGCGTACGCCCGCGTCTTTCGCCTATCAGGTGGTGGCGACGTGGCGCACCCAGCGGCAGGTCCCGCTGGAGGGCGTCGAGCTGGTGACGGGCGCTGCCCAGGATCAGGCGTTGACCGAGCTGTTGGCGAGCGTGGATGCTCCCTGGCCGGAGGAAATCGGTGAGCAGATGCGCGCGATGCCGGCGTTTCGCGGCGAGTTGCGTAATCTGGTGGCTCGCGTGGGCGAGGCGGGGATGGATGCGGCCTCCCTGTCCGAGGCCGGGGCGCGTTTCGGGCATCCCGAATGGGTGGGTGCGGGCGCGATTGTCGCGGCCCTGGAGGAGGGACCCGAGCATTCCCCGGAGTACCCTCTAACGCTGCGCGTGGACCTGTCGCGCATCCAGTCCCTGGCCGCGGAGCTGATCGGGACGTGGCAGGGGCGCGCGGAGGAACGCGGCGTGCAGGCGCCGTGCCCGGTTCCTGATGTCGTTATCGTGGATGACCTGCAGGATTGCACGCCTTCGACGCTGACGCTCCTCGGAGCTTGCCGGGACGCGGGGGCCAGGATCGTCGCGTTCTCGGATTCCGACGTGGCGGTGGCTGGGTATCGTGGGGGCGAGCCGCACCTGGACCGTCGTCTGGCCTCGTCGCTGGGCGTTAAGATCGCGGAGCTCGGTCAGGTCTATGACACGTCCCGCGCGGTGCGTGAGCTGGCGTGTCAGGCGTGCGCGCGCATCGCCCAGTCCGGCTCGCCCGCCCGTCGTGGCGCGCAGGTCGCCGATGACGCGCCCGAGGGGGCGCTCGTCACCCATTTGGGGGCCACGCCCTCGCAGATGGGCGCGCTGATCGCCCGTGCCCTGCGTTCCCGGCACCTGCACGACGGCGTCGATTTTTCGGACCAGGTCGTCATCGTGCGTAGCTCGTCGATGGTCGCCGAAACCAGGCGCTACCTGGCTCGCGGCGGCGTCCCCCTGGCCGGGGGCGGCAGAGCCTTCGACTTCGCTTCACAGCCCACGACGCGCCTCCTCCTCGACCTCGTGACTCTTCCGACGGGGGACAGCGACACGGACGCGGCCCAGCGCCGCGAACTGGCCGAGCGTCTCGTGCCCTCGGCGCTCGTGGGAGCGGATGCCCTGGCCGTGCACCGGCTGCTGCGTCGCCTGAACGCCGCGCGCGCCCAGGCCGCCGAGGAGGCGGGGAAGGAGAGCACGCTGATCCCACTGACGGTGGCAAACCTCGTGGACGAGCCCGATACGTGGCGGCCCACCCTCGAGGAGGGGGCGCAAGCCCCGGGCCGACGCGGGTGGCACGACCGCGCCCTGGCGCGCGCGCTTGAGACGGCGGCGCGCATGTGGGAGCTGGGCAGGCAGGGGAACGCACGCCCACAGCAGCGCTTGTGGGAGCTGTGGGAGGCCTCCGGCGTCGCGGAGGATTGGCGCTCGCGGGCCATCCGATCGGACGAATCCTCCAGCTGGTACGACGACCAGCTGGACGCGGTCGTCGCGCTCATACGCGTCGCCGACGTGTGGGAGCAACGCAACCCCGCCGGGTCCGCGCGTGATTTCGCCTCGGAGCTGTTGGCAGGGTCGGTTCCCATCGACACGATTTCACGCGTGGGCGTGCGCCCCGGCGGCATCGAGGTCCTCACCCCCGCGCAGGCGATGGGCCGTCGTTGGCAGGTCGTGGTCCTCGCCGGCCTCCAGGACGGGGCATGGCCGAACCTGCGCCTGCGCGACCGGATCCTGCGCGCCGACCTGCTGGCGGACGTGGGGGCTGGCAGGTTCGCCGTGGGCGAGGATGGGCGCGAGGAACTCATCGATTCGACGCGGGCCGCGCGCCGGGCCGTCCTGGACGACGAGTACCGTCTCTTCGTCGCGGCCATCACGCGCTCGCGGCGCTACGTGCACGCGGGGGCTGTGCGCTCGGAGGATGCTGCCCCGTCTGTGTTTTTCGACCTGGTGGCGCGCCTGGCAGGCACGCCACGGCAGGACGACGTGGTGCCTCTGGACCAGGTGGACGCGCCGCTGTCTTTGCCCGGGCACATCGCGGATCTGCGCGCGCGTGCCGCCTCGGATAACCGGGTGGACGCCGAGCTTGCGGCCACGCTCCTGGCTCTCATGGCTCGCGAGGGCATCGGTTCTGCGCAGCCTGATCGATGGCTGGGAGCGGGCGGCACGCCCACGACGGTGGAACCCTACGGTGGTGACGTCACGCTCTCGCCGTCGCAGTTCGAGCGGGCGCTCGCATGCCCGCTGCGCTGGTTCCTCACCACGATTGGCGCCGACGGGTCCTCAAATGCGGCGGCCAGTCTGGGAACCCTCGTTCACGCGTTAGCCGAGGAGAACCCGCACGGCACCCCGGAGGAATTGACTGCAGCGCTTGAGGCGCGCATCGAGGAGCTGGGCTACAACCTGGACACGTGGGCGGGGCGGCACGCGGATCGTCGCGCGCACACCATCGTTGACAACCTGGCGTCCTACCTGGTGGGAGTACCCGGCCAGGTAGAGGTCGAGCGAACGGTCGAGGCCCAGGTCGAGGGGGTGACGATCCGCGGGCGCATGGATCGCCTCGAACACGTCGACGAGGGCGTGCGTGTCACCGACCTGAAGACAGGCAAGAGCGGGTACAGCGCGAAGACCGTCCCCGATAATCCGCAGTTGGCGGCCTATCAGATGGCCCTCCTCGCCGCGGGGGAGCGGGTGGCGGGCGCGCGTATCGCGCTCCTTGGCGGGGACGCGGCGAAGTCTTTCGATCAGAGGCCCTTGGAAGGGGAGACGCTGGAGGGGTGGCGTGAGAAGGTGCGTGAGGTTGCTGCCATCGCGCGCGGCCCCTACTTCGAGGCGACCCCGTCGGAGAAGGCTTGCTTGTATTGTTCTTTTGATCGGCTGTGCCCGGCTCGGGAGCGCGGCCGTAAGGTGGTGGAGTGACGTGGCACGAGACGGCGCGATGACCCTCGGCGCGACTCAGATTCAGGCGATCGTCGACGCGACGAAGACCCCGACTGCGGAGCAGGTGCGTGTAATCGAGGCTCCGCGCAGGCCGCTCCTGGTCGTCGCGGGTGCGGGGTCGGGTAAGACCGAAACCATGTCGATGAGGGTGCTGTGGCTGCTGGCAAACCACCCGGACTTGACGCCGGCTTCGATCCTGGGCCTGACCTTCACACGTAAGGCGGCTGGCGAGCTCGGCGACCGCTTGCGCGAGCGTATCCGCCTGCTGTCGCGCGAATTGCCGCAGATGCGTGAGCGTTTGGACGAGGACCCGGTGACGCTCACGTACAACTCTTTCGCGGAGCGCATCGTGTCCGAGCATGGGATGCGCATCGGGATTGACCCGGATTTCTCCATGCTCTCCGAGGCGGGCGCCCTCGACATGATGACGCAGATCGTCGAGGCGTGGCCCACCGACCTGGACGATGATCTGAGTCCGGCGGGCGTCGTGGGCAGGATCCTTCATCTCGCAGGTGAGATCGCCGAGCACGGCTACACGGTCGAGGGTGCGCGCCAGGCGCTGGAGGGGTTCGGGCGGGAACTGGAGATCGTGGGGGACTCGAATAAGGCTGCCAGGGAGTTGCATCAGGCGAACCAGCGCCGCATCGCATTCCTCGGTCCGATCGAGGCCTACCAGAAGCGCAAGCGGGAGATGGGCCTCCTGGACTTCTCGGATCAGCTGGTCCTCGCCACTCGCATCGTGCGCGAGGTCCCCTCCGTGCGCGCCGCGCTGCGCGAAGAATTCCGCGCGGTGCTCCTCGACGAGTTCCAGGACACCTCCGTCATCCAGATGGAGCTGCTGTCCACTCTGTTTGGCGACCACGCGGTGACCGCGGTGGGCGACCCGAATCAGGCGATTTACGGGTGGAGGGGGGCCTCGGCCTCGTCCCTGGAGACGTTCCTGGAGCGCTTCCAGACGGGCGCGCCCGAGGAGGGCCAGACCCTCACGCTGTCGACCGCGTGGCGTAACGACGTGTCGATCCTGGAGGCGGCGAATCGTGTGGCTGAGCCCCTGCGCGAGGTCGCCTCCTATCAGGAGGGCAAGGAGCAACTGAATGCGCAGTCTCCCGTCCTGGTTCCTCGTCCGGGGGCTGGGCGCGGCGTCGTCGAGATCGCCTACCCGGCCGCCTACGAGGACGCGCTGGCGGCGACGGTTGACTTCGTGCGGCGGGTGCGCTCACGGTCGCGCAAGGACGGTTCGCGCAGGAGTGTTGCCGTCCTGAGCAGGCGCCGCAAGGACTTCCCGTTGATTGACGCCGCCCTTCGTGAGGCGGGGATCCCCACGGAGATCGTGGGGCTGGGCGGGCTGCTCGACCAGCCGGCCGTGCAGGATGTGCGCGCGGCCCTGGAGCTGGGCTACGACGTGGCGGCGTCCCCGTGGCTGGCGCGCCTCCTGGCCGGCATCGACCTGGGGGCCGCCGACCTGATGGCCCTCGGCGACTGGGCGCGTGCCCTGGCGCGTCGGGAGGGGGCCAGTTCCCACCAGGCGGTGCTCCTGGACGCCGTGGATGACCCGCCGGCCCCCGGGTGGGCGGACAAGGGGCGTCCCGCGATCAGCGAGGAGGCGGTGCGCCGCGTGCGCCTGCTGGGCGAGCGCCTGCGCCAGGTCCGCGAGGGCGTGGGCCGCTCGATCACCGAGCAGGTCGAGCGCGCGATCCTCATCATGGGGACGCTGGACGACGTGATTGCGGACCCGCTGTCGATGGGTGGGCGCGCGGCGCTGGACGAGTTCATCGCCGTGGCCGCCGCCTATGAGAAGGAGACGCCGGGGGCTTCGCTTGGCTCGTTCTTGGCGTACCTGAGGTTGGCGGATGAGCGTGAGGACGGGCTTGACGCGCCGTTGGGGGAGCCGGACCCGCGTGCCGTGCAGATCCTGACTGTCCACGGGTCGAAGGGCCTGGAGTGGGATGGCGTCGTCGTCTTCGGCCTGTGCGACGGCGTGTTTCCCTCGCATAACAAGAGGACCAGCGTGGAATGGACGGACGATGTTCCCCCTGCCAACGCGTGGTTGACGGACAGCGGGGCGCTGCCGCATCCGCTGCGAGGGGATTGTGGGGACCTGCCCCCGTTCGTGCCCGTCGTTGAGGGGTCTCGGACTGCTTCTGCGGGGTACGACAAGTGGGCGACGAAGGTTTACAAGCCTTCCGTTGGCGTGTATGCGGAGCGTGAGGAGCGGCGCTTGGCGTACGTGGCGATGACTCGTGCGCGCAGCGCGCAGCTGTTGGTGGGGTCGTGGACGTCTGACTTCAACAGGAAGGTTGCTCACCCGTCTCGTTACCTGATGGAGGCTAGCGCCCAGCTGTTCGGTCATGCTCCGCAGCCCGCGGAGGGCACGGCTGGTGCCGTGGAGGACCGAGGCGTGTGGGGTTCGGGCGCCTGGCGCGACCTGGGCGTTGAGCCGACCGTGGGGGAGGGGGCCTGCCTGATTGCCCCGATTCCGGGTGAGGAGGAGCGTGAGGCGCTGTCAGCGTCGGCTCCCACGGAGACGTTCCCGCCGGCGCCGGGACCGTCGCGTCAGCGGGTCGCGGCTGCGGCGGCGTCCGTGCGCGCTCAGATGCGGGAACTCGCGCAGGACAGGGACGTGTTCGAGGCCTTGACGGAGTTGGGCGATGACCCGGCGGTGAGGGACACGATCGCCCTGATCGAGGAGGATCGGCTGGGGCGGGAGGCGCCGGTTGTGGACCTGTGGGCCGAGCGTGTGCCGGCCACGTCCGTCTCCTCCCTGCTGCAGGACGCGGGTGAGTTCGCACGCGATATGCGTCGGCCGATGCCGGTTAAACCCAGCTCGTTTTCCGCCCTGGGCACGGTTTTCCACGCGTGGGCCGAGCGCGAGCTGCACGTCGCGGGAGCCGATCCTGTGTCCGAGGCCGTGGATCCTTCTGCGGTCACGTCCGGCGAGGACGTCGCGTTGGCTGGCGGTGACGACGGGGCAGACGAGGTCCTGCTGACCGCGAGGGAGCGCGAGCTGCTCGAGAGGCTGCGCGAGAACTTCCGCGCGTTCGTCGCGGGGGA
>NZ_CAUTSL010000064.1:0-12503 GCF_963540955.1 Actinomyces bouchesdurhonensis | reverse complement strand
CAGGCCCCGACCCCATGCCAACACCACCCCCCACACCCCAAAATGCGAAGAGCCCGTGAACCAGTCCGGGCCTGTGTCATAACAGCATGTCGCACATCACTTGTAAAGACACAAAAGAAATTAACTCTGGCACCGGATCATGCTACGCTAGCTCATGTACGGATAACTTCCGTACAGACGAAAGAGAGGCTCACATGAGCACCACGAAGACACGACGCCTGGACCTGCGCCTCACCGAAGAACAGGATGCACTCATTCGTCGGGCGGCCGAACAGGACGCCCGTAGCATCAGCGATTTCATCCTGTCCACCGTCACGATGGAAGCCCAGCGCCGCCTCGCAGACCAGCGCCTCTTCATCCTGAACGAAGAGGACCACGCCCGCTTCGAAGAGATTCTGCAGGCACCGCCGACGGACGATCCCAAGCTGCGCAAACTCTTTGATCGCCCCTCGCCCTTCGGCACTCACATCAACCTGAACACACCGAGCATCTCCGAGAACTGATGTACGTATCAGTCCTGCAGGAGCCTCGCCCCCTTGAGCGGAGGGATGACCGATCACGCTTCCAGTCGGGAAACGCCGAGATCGACGACTGGTTCCACCGCTTCGCGTGGCAGAATCACAGCGCCGGAAATGCTCGCGTTTTCGTCACAACGCAGGAACCCGAAACGCTCGGCTTCTACGCCCTGGCGATGGGAGCAGAAGAACGTCACAAACTCCCAGATGCTCTCAAACCCGGTCGACGCCCGGACCCGTGTCCCGTCCTGCTCCTTGCACGTCTTGCCGTCGATCAGCGCGCGCAGGGACGAGGCATCGGTGCAGTGCTCCTCAAGGACGCTCTCTCGCGAGCCTACAAGCTCAGCAATGAGGTTGGATTCGCGGCCCTCCTGGTCCACTGCGCCAATGACCAGGCGCGCGAGTTCTACCTCAGCCAATCCTCACAGTTTGTTCCCTGCCCGGGAGCGGAGAACCACCTGATGCTGCCGCTGCGCGCTATGCGCGAGTTCATCGACGCTCTGTGAGATGCCCGATCGGGCACCAATACGGCAGGGCCCGGGATCAAAGATCCCGGGCCCTGTGTGCGGTTGATTCAGTTGGCGCCCTCGGTGACGGTCACCTTGAAGTCGGTGGCGACGCCGTCCTTGTCGGTGATGGTCACGGTCACGGGATCCGCGTCCTCACCGGTCACCTTGAGGGGATGCAGAGTGATGATGTTCTTGTCGGGCTTACCCGCGGAAAGAGTCTCAGGATCAGACACCTCAACCTTGTAGTCGGAAGCCTGATCGGACTCGGGGAGCACGACCTTCAGATCGCGCTTGACGGGGACCTTCACGCCCTGATCGCTGATTTCTGCGATGGTGTTCGTGATGGTCCCGACGTTGCTGGGCGTCACGTAGTTGGCGCCGGAATTGGAGCTGCAGCCAGTCAGGGCGGTGATGCCCAGGCCGAGTGCGAGCACTGCTGTGATGATGGAACGCTTATTCATATCCTCAATCATAAGCAGCGACCTTCACAGAACTACGCCGCAGTGCCAACTATTGGGACGACATCCGTCACAGGGACCAGACCAGCGCCCCCGACTCCACCTCTGCCCAGAACGAGGTGGCACACTGCGCCCATTGCTGCGGGAACTGCAGCTGCGCACTGTGGGCGCCGCCGCGGATGATGCTTTCGCGCGCACCCAGATCAGAGGCCTCCTCGGCGTACCAGGCGGGCGGCCACACCTCGTCTTGGTCCCCGTACAGCACGTGCACGGGCACGCCCGTTGCTGCGAGCGCAGGAGTGTCGGGATGCAGCTGGGAGAGGATGCGTGCGATGCCGACCAGGTTTTCCGAGGCCGTGTCCAGGGCGCGAACGCGTTGGAATTCCGCCCACCCGACGCTCGGCTTGTCGAACGTCATGTCGGGGAAGTAGGTGCGCAGCACCTGCTCGCGCGCGCCGGGACCCGCGGGCAGGGGGTCAAGGATGGGCAGGGTGTTCATCCAGTCGTAGACGGTGCGCCCCGAGCAGAACAGGGTGACGGAGGCGAAGAGGTCGGGGCGGGCGACGACGGCCGCGCGCGCGACAATGCCGCCGAAGGAGTGGCCCACGAGGTGGACGCGACCCGTGGTCCCCGCCCAGGCGTCGGCGATGGAGAGAAGATCACCGACGAAGTCGCTCATCCCGTACGCACCCAGGCCGGCGGGAGCGGCGGACCCGCCCTGGCCTCGTTGCGAGTAGGCGAGGACGTCCCAGCCCGCCTCCCCGAGGAAGGGCAGGACGGGCGCGTAGTCCTCCTTGGATCCCGTGTAGCCGGGGACGAGAAGCGCGCGGCTCTCCCCCGCTGCCTCCGGGGCCGAGGCCGACGAGATCGCGGGGGTGCCGTCGACGAGGCTGGGGGCGCTCGGGCCGGTCACCAGGCCACTGAGTTCTCCGGCCGGGGAGGGGACGGCGACGGGCGTGACGTTTGCTGCCAACGCAAAAGGTCCAAAAGGCTCTATTCGTTTCACGCCCCTAATCGTAGAATGAACGCATGACAAACGAGACGATTGCGAGCCAGCTCGCCCACCGCACGATCCGCGCCTACAAGGACCAGCCCCTCACCGAGGAAGAGGTCACCACGCTCATGGAGGTGGCCCGCCACACGGCCACCTCCTCGTTCCTGCAGTCCTGCACGGTCCTGCACATCACGGACCCAACGGTGCGCGAGGCGATCGGTGCCGCGTCCGGCCAGCCCTACGTGGGCGGCACGAAGGGCGACCTGTTCATCTTCGTCGCCGACCTGTACCGCAACAGCCGTATTCGCGCCGAGCAGGGCGTGTCCTCGGAGGCCCTGGGGTCGATCAACCTGTTCCTCACGGCGCTTGAGGATGCGCTGCTGGCCGCGCAGAACGTGGTCGTAGCCGCCGAGTCGATGGGCCTGGGAACCGTCTACCTCGGCTCGATCCTCGCCGATCCGCGCCCGGTCGTGAAGGTGCTTGAGCTGCCCGAACTCACGTTCCCGGTTCTCGGCCTGCTCGTGGGCCACCCGGACCAGGATCCGGGCCAGAAGCCGCGCATGCCGCGCTCCGTCATGACAGCTGAGAACAAGTATCCGCGCGTCGAGTCCTACTCCGAGACGCTGGCCGACTACGACCGTGAGGTCACCGAGTATTACGACCTGCGCTCGGGTTCGCGCCTCGAGTCTTTCTCGCACCTGGTCGCCACGAACATCGGCGTGGGTGGCGCGCACGTTTCCCCCATCATGGAGGTCCTTCACGAGCAGGGCCTGTGCCTGCGCTGACTCTCCTTCATTGACGAGGCCGTGGCCTCCCCACGTGGTCACCTGACCGCCCGGGGCGCCACGGCCTCGTCGCATGCGGGCATGGGCGCGCACCTACAATGAGCGCATGGCTGAGCTTGGTTTTTCCACCTACGCATTTATCGAGCGCATCGCCGCGAACGCGGCCGCGCTGCATCCCTTCCCCGAGCACAACGTTGCGCTCGTGCGGGACGCGCTGGCGGACGCGGGCTTCGACATCACGCTGCTCGGCCCGGATGCTCCGAAGGTCGGCGAAGGCGTGTACTTCCAGCCTGAACCCTTCGGCGACGAGGTCATCGGGCTTCTCGCGGACGCCCTGACCCTGCGCGGCATCGGCGCCTACGGGTACGCGCTGGTGGATTCGTCGCTGGGCGGCGAGCTGGCCGACATCGCCCTGTTTATGCGCGTGGGAGACGTGTTCCCGCGCCACGGACGCCGCATCCTCATGACCCGCATGTACATTCACCGCACCCCCACGGGGGCGGGCAACAAGGCCGTCACCTGGGCGTTCGGCTCCCCCGCCGACCTGGAGGAGGCAAACCAGCTCTTGTCGGAGAGGTTCGACACCGAGCCGGTCACGGACCCGCGCGGCATGGCCGCCATCGAGATCCGACACCCGGAATTCGCGGCCGGCACCGCCGAACCGATGGTCCTCCTCGACGATATTTTCCAGGTGCTGGGTGCCGCCGGCTTCCAGGGCATCACGATGTGCGACGACCCGGGCCAGGCACGAGCCAACGGCTAACAGCCACCACGCAACGGCGCCACGCTCACCATCGTTGGTGGACGAGGCGGCCAAGACACCTTTGCTGGAACCATCAACACTGGCCACGTCGAGTGGTCGAGAGCCGATTGTCGTCCTCCCATATCCCGTCTCACAAGACTGGACCCGCGCGCCCATCACCTCATAGGATGGAAACAACTCACACATTAACCACCCGGTGCAAAACGGATCCACCGTGACCCAATTGCGCGCGGCAGACGATCAGAAAGCAGACGCAACCATGACATCAGCAGCTTCAGGCATACTGCTAGCCATGTTCGGCGTGATGATGGCCGTCATGTTTGTTATCGCGTCCCCGACGGCCACATTCATCGGCCTCCGCTACGAACAGCGAATCCTGACATACCGGTATTCACAACTGGATCCCCTCGTGCGGCAAACCCTCGCGGACACTCACGGCAACCATGAACAAGCCGCACGCAAACTATGCCGCAAAACCCACCTCCCTCGAACGACCATCGATACCCTCCTCTCCCTCTACACCGATCATGACTGACGACAACCTTCCTTTTGCACTCATCATCTTCTTCGGGTTCTTTTTCCTCCTCATTCTTCTCCCACTCAGCTACCTGTACGTCGTGGGAACGAAGCAGCGAATCACGCAGGCGCAGCGAACGCGCCTAGCGAGGCTCTACAACTACGACATCGAACATATCCGCCGGGAAGAACCCCTGCTGATGGCGCACATCCACCAGCTGGTTCCCTCCATCGGCATCCTTCCAACCATCCAGTACGTTTCCTCGGCTGGCGCGCTTCCCATCGACGCCGCGCAGATGCTGGTGTGCAGCGAGGTCGCCGCCGCACCCGCACAGTTGGGTCCGATCCCCGTGAGACCGGGCGCTGCCCCTGCTCAGTCGAGCGCCGCCCCTGCCCGAGGTGTGCCAGCACCGACCTCGGCACGCAATGCGTACGCGCAGGGAGCTCCCATGCAGGGTGCTCCCGTTCCCGGTGCTCCCGTTCCCGGTGCTCCCGTTCCCGGTGCTCCCGTTCCCGGTGCTCCCTTCGGCCAGCGGGGCGCGCGCCCCGCAGCGCCGGGCGCGCCAACAAACTACCAGCGGCCCAATACGCCGCCCACAGGCAACTTCCAGGCGTGACGCGGCGACGCGATTCTCATCGCTAGTAAGACGACGAGAGGAATCAGGCAGACAATGACAATTACCGCAGTCGTGTCAATAGTTGCCCTCGGGGTCGGCATGTATGCCCTCGCGGGACTCGCGTGGTTCGTGGGGCGACGCGTCACCGGCAGGCGCCCCCCGTACATGGATGAGCACACCTACGAGGATCTCAACAGGCTCGCCAACGAGGCCATGCGCGAAACGCGCGGAAACAGGAGAAAAGCAACCGTCATCCTGCACCGCAAGACCCGCCTGCCGCAACGCACCATCGCCACGCTCCTGACCCTCCACTGAGCGGTAACGAACGCACCTCACCCCAGCCTCGTGCCGCACGCACCAACAACGAAGGCCCGCCGCCCGACCGACGATGGTCGCGCGGCAGGCCTTGCGCGCATCGTCTAGCGGATCGCCTCCATGACGCGCACGCCGTCGAGCACGCTCACGTAGGGCAAGGGGTCCACGCCCGCCTCCAGGACGTACTCGGTGAGCTGGTCGCGCACGGCGGCGCGCAGCTCATCCGGGTTCCACGGCTTGCCGATGTAGTAGTCCAATCCCGCATGGTTGACCGCGCGGATCGTATCAGACTGGTCCGCCTGGCCAGTAACCAGCACCGTGCGGGTCGCACTGAAACGGTCGTCCTTCATGAGTTCCACCAGGAAATCCACGCCGGACTTACCGGGCAGGCGATGATCCGACAGGACCAGGGCCAGCTCGTCCCCATCTTCAACGATCTCGTCGATCACGGCCCACGCGTCATCGACATCTTCGGCGACCTCAAGCCGGATCTTGTCCCAGAACTGCTCAAGATCGCGCTCGAGCGCATCCCGCACGTCCGCTTCGTCCTCGAGGGACAGAATTGTCAGGGTCATGATTCCTCCTCGTGTGGTTGGGTGGGCAACGAGATCCGCATCGTAGTGGACCCCGGGTGAGAGTCGATCACAAGGGTGCCCCTGTGGTCGGCGATGATACTTCGGACGATGGACATGCCCATTCCCAGCCCGAATCTGACGCGCCCCGCCTTCGTGGTGAAGTGGGGCTCCATGATCTTGTCAACGATTGACGGGTCAATGCCCGGCCCATTGTCACAGATGGTGACGACAACACCCTCGGGCGTGGGGCGCACAGTAATGCGGATGAGGGCCTCAGCTTCGCCGCGCGCGGGCAGCTCGGGCACACCCCCCGCGCTCTCCGCCGCCGCGACCAGGTCCGCGTTCTCATCCTCAATGGCCTCGGCGGCGTTCACAATAAGGTTCGTCCACACCTGCTGCAGCTTCGCCGGATGCGCGAGGACCAGCGGCACGTCCTCATAGTCGCACTCGATGCGGATGCCCCGCACCCTGTGGGCGGTCAGCCGCAACACGTCGTCAATGCCCTCGCGCACGTCCACGGGCTTAAGGTCCTCCGCGTCGGGGCGCGCGTAACCCTTCAGGGACTGAGTCAACTCGATGACGCGATCACCCGCGGCGAGCACCGATCGCAGCGAGCCGCCCAGGCGCGCCCCCGCCTCGTAGGCGTCAATGCCGCCCGGGACCTGCGCGAGCGCACGCGCCCCATCCGCCCCCTGAACACCCGCGCGCACCAGGCGACGCGCGAGCGTGCGGTCACCGACCACGGGCAGGAGCTCCTTCATGAGGGCGCGCTCGACCGACGTGGAGCGCGGCGCCGCGGTGAGGGCGCGGGACATGGCCTCCCTCGACGAGGCCGTGGCGGGGGATGCGAGCACGGAATCCACGTCCTCGTGCAGGTGCTTCGCCGCGCGCACCAGCGCGGTCACCGGATTGTTGAGCTCGTGAGCGATGCCGGCGCTCAGCTCGCCAAGCATCGCGAAGCGGGCACGCTCAACCAGCTCGGCGCGAGTAGCCCGCAGATCCTCAAGGGTGGCCGCCAACGCTTCCTTCTGCGCTTCGAGGTCCTCGGCGAGCATCGCGTTTTCCAAATGCAAGTCCTCGGCGCGCATCAGGCGACGCGTCAGGGAACGAATCGCGAGAGCCGTCAACGTCCCACCGATCGACGGATCCTCCGAAATGACGATCTGCAACTGCTCAGTCGTCAAACGAACAACCGTCGCATCGCTGGTCGTCACCCCAGTGAAAAATGCTTCCTCCGCGCGGGCCAACGACACGAGGCCAATCAGCGGACCCGACGTGGCCAGGTGTGCGAGCACCTCGCCGCGTGAGGAATCTCGATGCAAGGACACCTGCCCGTCAAGCACCAAGTAGACGGCACCCACAGGCTCCCCCTGCGTGACCAGCTGCGTGCCCTCAGGGACGATGAGGCGCGGGCGCTGACCAAGCACGCGTTCGACGCCCGCGAGGAGCTCCATGACGACCTCACGCTCGTCGCGATCCAGCCCCTCCAGGAGCGGCCCCTGCACCGCGAACGGCGGCGGGTCCGCGATCAGCGCGCGAATCTGACGCTGCGAGTAGCCGCACCCGCTCAGGTAACGCACCATCGTCGAATACGCCTGACCTGCCAGCAGCGGCACCGTCCACGGTGCCTTCAACACCGACGACAGCGCCCCCGACTGCATGCAGTGAGTCAGGTCGCGATGCTCAGACTCGTCCGTAACGACCACCCACTGGACGTGCTCCAACGGCGCAATCGTGGCCGCATGGTCAATCAGGGCGTCAATGTTAGGGACCTCAGACGTCACAAGTCCCATGAGCACATGATCACCGGGGCGCAGGCTCGCCTCGTATGCGGCCAAATCCTCGACGCCATCCACCCGATCCAGGCACAGGTACGGGAACGCGTGCGACAGATCCCTGGTCACCGGCGCCGCGATATGCCGCGAATCGTCCCCAACGACCAGCATGTGAATCGGGTAGCCCGCCCGATGACCGCCGCTGCGCACGTCCGTTCGAGCAAGCACCGAGGCGTCCTCCGCCGCCGCCCCCCGCGTCCACCCGTGGGCCAGCCCCGGCCTCGGGCTCTGATCGCCCGAGCCGGCCACGGCCTCGTTCACGGACACGTCACATCACCCCAATGAATCCCCACGTGAGCGGCGCCACGAAAGCCAGGAGGATAATGCCAACAATGCCGACAACGACGCCGACGATCGCCATCTCGCGCGTCGGCGTGGTGCCCGTCGAATACGCGATCGCGTTCGGCGGCGTCGAAATCGGCAGGCACATGCCCAGCGAACAGCCCAGCGCGATGACGATGGCGATCTCGGCGGCGCTCGTCGAGACCGTCGTCGCCAGGCCCATGCCCATCGGGATCAGCAGGTTCGCCGACGCCGAGTGCGAGATAACGTTCGAGGTCACCCATCCCACGAGGGCCAGGACGAAGATCAGGAGCATGCCGGGGATCGAGGCCCACTGGATCGAGCCGAGCATCCACTTGTCGAGGCCGGTGGCGGACACGCCCGAACCCAGCGCAATACCGCCCGCGACCAGCCACAGGACCGGCCAGTCCAGGGCGCGCAGGTCATCCCCGCTCATCACCTTCGTCATCAGGAGGACCACGACCGGCAGGAAGCCCACGACGTTGGCTGAAATGTGGTGCAGCGACTCCGTCATCCACAGGAGGATCGTCGCTCCCGCGACCGAGTAGAAGATGATCGCGCTGCGCGACTTCTCGAAACGCGCCGACGTGTCGATGTTGAACGTCGCGTCGGAGGGAATGTAGCGCCACGCGATGAACGCCCACGACAGGGCCAGGAGCACCAGCATGAGCGGGACAGCCGCGAGCATCCACTGCAGGAAGGTCACCGTCACACCCGCGTTCTCCAGGGCGCCCAGCGCGATCGCATTCGGGGGCGTGCCGACCGGGGTGCCCATGCCGCCGACGTTCGCGGCGACCGGGATCGACAGGGCGATGCCGGTGCGTGCCTTGCCCTCGGGCAGGGCCATGATGACGGGCATCATGACGGCGAACATCGTCGCCGTGGTCGCCGTGTTCGACATGAACATACTCATGATCGCGGTGATCAGCATGACGCCCATGACCGTCAGGCGCGGCTTGCCCATGAAGGGCTTGAGGAGGACCGCCGACAGGGCGCGGTCCAGCTTGTACTTCGCGGCGCCGTCCGCGACCATGAAGCCGCCCAGGAACAGGATGATCACCGGGTTGGCCAAGGCCCCGAAGAACTTCGTGTACGCCGGGGCCCCCTCGCCCACGCTCAGCAGCGCGTGGTCCGAGATGAACAGGACCTCCAGGAAAATGACGAGGACCGCCGTGCCCGCCAGGGGCACCGCCTCCGTCACCCACAGCAGGATCGCCGCCAGGAAGATACCGAACATGCGGGTGCTTGACACATCCAGGCCCGGAAGCTGAATAAACAGGGATGCCACGATGCAGGCAAGCGCACCGATAGCGCCGAACGCCTTGACCGGACTCACCTTCTGCTTCTTCTTGGAGAAATCTGCCGGTCGGGTGGACATATTCTGGGCGGAGCGCGGATTAATTGACACCGCGCCCTTGGAGCGTCGAGCCATTACGAAGAGACCTCGTCGTCTTGCGTGGATACTGTCCAATTAGTGTAGGCCAGCCCACACCAAAAGTGAAACCGGGGAAGCAGCACGGACGCGGTCGCTCACCCCGGCTTGACGCTATCACCGCCAACGGGTTTGCTCCCCGCGCGCGGGTCCCACTCGCGGTGGCGTGACCCCCTACTCGGTCTCGTCGATGTCGTAGCCGGTCGGAAGGACACCCGGACGGGCCGGCTCCCACCCGAGCGCGGGGGCCACATACTCTGCGAAGTTGCGGATAATCGACCAGTTTTCCTCGAATCCGAGCTGGTTGGGGATCGTCAGGAGGAGGGTGTCGGCTTCCGCGAGGGCGCGGTCCTGGCTCAGCTGCTTGATGAGCGTCGAGGGCGGTGTGGCCGTCGGCGATCAGGTCCAGGGCGGCGGCCTCCTCGGCGAGATAGAGGGGGTCTCGTAGCGCATGTCTGAGTTATGGCGTTGGACGGAACACCTATTGCTTGCGGGCACGCGCAGCCCGCAGTCCGTTGGCGATGACGACGACTTCGGCGACCTCGTGCACGAGGACGACCGCTGCCAGGCCGAGCACGCCGGTGATCGCCAGCGGCAGCAGCACAGTGATGATCGCCAAGGACAGAACGATGTTCTGGTTGATGATCCTGCCGCCGCGGCGGGCGTGGCGCAGAGCCTGCGGGATGAGGCCGAGGTCGTGGCCGGTGAAGGCGACGTCGGCGGACTCGATCGCGGCGTCGGAGCCGGTCGCGCCCATCGCGATGCCCACGGTCGCCCCGGCCAGGGCGGGCGCGTCGTTGATGCCATCGCCGATCATCGCGGTCGGCGACGTCTCCGAGAACCCGGCGACGATGCGAGCCTTGTCCTCGGGACGCAGCTCGGCGTGCACGTCGCCGATCCCGGCCAGCTTCGCCAGCGCAGCAGCGGTGCGGGAGTTGTCGCCGGTGAGCATGCTCACCTCGACGCCCTGGTCGCGCAGGGTCCGCACGACCTCGGGGACCTCGGGGCGCAGCTCGTCGCGGACGCCGATCGCCCCGGCCAGGAAGCCGTCGACGGTGACGAGCACGCAGGTCTGCCCCTCGGCCTCCAGGTCCTCGACCCGGGCCTTGAGCGGACCGGCGTCAATCCAGCGCGGACTGCCCACCGCCACCCTGCGGCCGTCGACCAGGCCACCGATGCCGTGCCCGGCCTCCTCGGCCACGTCCTGCGCGGCGGGGGTTCCCCGGCCCGCGGCGGCGATGGCGGCGGCGAGTGGGTGCGTCGAGTGCTGCTCCACGGCGGCAGCCCAAGCAAGCACCTGCGCATCGTCGAACCCATGGGCGGCGACGATGGCGGTTACCTCGGGCCGGTTGCGGGTCAGAGTGCCGGTCTTGTCCACGGCCAGGTACCGGATGCCGCCGAGGCGCTCGAAGGCGGCCCCGCTCTTGATGACGACGCCGAACTTGGTCGCCGCGCCGATCGCGGAGACCACGGTGACGGGCACCGCGATCGCCAGCGCGCAGGGGCTGGCCGCGACGAGGACGACCAGGGCGCGGGTGATCCAGGTCTCCGGGTCACCGAGCAGGGACCCTAGCACGCCGACGAGGACGGCGAGGATCATCACGCCGGGCACCAGCGGGCGGGCGATCCGGTCAGCGATCCGGGCTCGGTCGCCCTTCTCGGCCTGGGCCTGCTCTACCAGCTCCACGATCGTGGTCAGCGAGTTGTCGGTGCCCGCGGCGGTCGCCTCGACCTCCAGCACGCCGGCGCTGTTGATCGCGCCCGCCGACACCGCTTCTCCGGGCGCGACCTCGACCGGGATCGATTCACCGGTGATCGCCGAAGTGTCCAGGCTCGACCGGCCCGAGCGGACCAGCCCATCGGTCGCGACCCGCTCGCCAGGGCGGACCAGCAGCACGTCGCCGACGGCGATCTCTCTGGCCGGGACCGAGGCGGAGGTCCCGTCGCGCAGCACGGTCGCGGTCTCCGGCACGAGCTTCAGCAGCGCGCGCAGCCCACCGCGGGCGCGGTCCATCGCCTTATCCTCCAGGGCCTCGGCGATCGAGAAGAGGAACGCCAGCGCGGCCGCCTCCTCGACGTAGCCGAGGATCACCGCGCCCACGGCGCTGATCGTCATCAGCAGCGCGATCCCGAGCTTGCGCTTCACAACGAGATTCCGGATCGCACCGGGCACGAACGTGTACGCGCCCAGCAGCAGGCCCGCCCAGAACGCGACCAGCGCCGCGATGTGCAGCCCCAACCACTCCAGCGCCAGGCCGGTACCGAACGCGACGCCGGAGAGGATCGGCACGACCAGGCCGGGATCACGCCACCACGGGCGCTCTGCCTCCTCTGCCTCGTCCGCGGGGCCGGTCGTCGGCTCGTCGCAGCCGCAGGCGGCGCTCACGAGGCGTCCCCCGAACTGCTCGCGGCGCAGCAGCCCGGCACCGAGCAGGCCGGGTCGATGCACGGCGCGCTCTCGTCCACGGCGAGGGTCACATCGACCAGTGCCGTCAGCGCCGCGGCCAGGTGCGGGTCGGCGATCTCGTAGCGAGTCTGGCGACCCTCGGGCTCGGCGACCACGATCCCGCAGTCGCGCAGGCAGGTCAGGTGGTTGGACACGTTCGAGCGGGTCAGCCCCAGCTCGCGCGAGAGCACCGCGGGGTGGCTCGGGCTGTCGAGCAGGGACATCAGGATGCGGGAGCGCGTCGGGTCGGCCATGGCCCGGCCGAGCCGGTTCATGACGTCGAGACGCGAAGCAATGGTCAGCATGCGCTGAACTATACAGCAGCCGCTGACCTAATGTCCAGTTGTCGCGGCTGCCGCACGCGCTGCGCGCGCTTGCCCTCGTGGGGTTATAGGACATTTCGTGTTGCTGGGGTTAGTCCCAGGTGTTGTGGTAGGGGG
>NZ_CAUTSL010000063.1:0-13257 GCF_963540955.1 Actinomyces bouchesdurhonensis | reverse complement strand
GGGTGGAACTCTGACAGAATGGCACGGTTGCCCCAGCGTATCTGGGGTGGCCCATGCGTGCCATCACGTATGGGTCGGGCAATATGCCCAAGATCTTTGGACAAGACGTCGGTCTGCGCGAGGGATCGCGAGCACAACGGCTGCGACACGCCCGAGTGCGGGGACCGGCGGCGAATCTGTACGAGAAGAGGTAAGACGGCATGGCGGGACAGAAGATCCGCATCCGGCTCAAGTCGTATGACCACGAGGTCATCGACAGCTCCGCGCGCAAGATCGTGGACACCGTACAGCGTGCTGGCGCCACGGTCGTGGGCCCGGTGCCGCTGCCGACCGAGAAGAACGTATTCGTTGTTATTCGGTCGCCCCACAAGTACAAGGACAGCCGCGAGCACTTTGAAATGCGTACGCACAAGCGGCTCATCGACATCATCGATCCGACCCCCAAGGCCGTCGACTCGCTCATGCGCCTCGACCTGCCTGCGGACGTCAACATCGAGATCAAGCTCTGAGGACATCTGCAATGACTAACAAGAAGCAGCACGCTGCCGCGCCCGTCAAGGCGCTGCTCGGCCGCAAGATCGGCATGACCCAGGTGTGGGACGCCGACGGCCACCTCGTGCCCCTGACTGTTGTGCAGGTCGGCACCAACGTCGTGACCCAGGTTCGTACCCCCGAGGTCGACGGCTACTCCGCTATTCAGCTTGGCTTCGGTGAGATCGACTCCCGTAAGGTCACCAAGCCCCTCCAGGGCCACTTCGAGAAGGCCGGGGTTGCACCCCGCCGTCACCTCGCTGAGGTCCGTACTTCCGAGAACGACTCCTACGAGCTCGGCCAGGAACTCGACGCCAACACCTTCGAGGCTGGCCAATCCGTCGACGTTTCCGGCACCACCAAAGGCAAAGGCTTCGCCGGTGTTATGAAGCGTCATGGCTTCGCCGGTGTTTCCGCCTCCCACGGTGCACACCGCAACCACCGCAAGCCCGGCTCGATCGGCGCCTGCGCCACCCCCGGACGCATCTTTAAGGGCCTGCGCATGGCCGGTCGCATGGGCGGCAACCGTCGTACTGTTCAGAACCTGACGATCCAGGCCGTGGACACCGAGAAGGGCCTGCTGCTTATCAGCGGCGCCATCCCGGGTCCGAAGAACGGCGTGGTCCTGGTTCGCTCCTCTGTGAAGGGCGCGTGATCATGACTGACGATCGTAACGTTGACATCATCGACGTCGAGGGCAAGAAGGCGGGTTCCGTCGTTCTCCCCGGTTCGATCTTTGACGTTCCCACTAACATTCCGCTGATGCACCAGGTTGTCGTTGCTCAGCTTGCGGCCGCCCGTCAGGGCACGCACGCGACGAAGACCCGCGGCGCGGTCTCCGGCGGCGGTAAGAAGCCGTTCCGTCAGAAGGGCACCGGTAACGCCCGCCAGGGTTCCATCCGCGCGCCTCACTTCACCGGCGGCGGCATCGTCCACGGCCCTCAGCCGCGTGACTACGACCAGCGCACCCCCAAGAAGATGAAGCAGGGCGCTCTGCGTTCCGCTCTGTCCGACCGTGCGCGCGCCGACCGCATCCACGTTGTCACCGCCCTGTTCGAAGGCGACAAGCCCTCGACCAAGGCTGCGCTCGCCGCTCTGAGCGCCATCGTCGAGGACCGTCAGGCTCTCGTCGTCCTCGAGCGTGGCAACGAACTGACCGCGCTGTCCCTGCGCAACGTTCCCGAGGTTCACGTCCTGTGGGCCGACCAGCTGAACACGTACGACGTCCTGGACGCCGATGACATCGTCTTCACGCAGGCCGCCCTTGAGTCCTTCCTCGGTACCAAGGAGGAGACCAAGTGAGCACGATCGAAGCGGGTAAGAACCCCCGCGACATCATTCTGAAGCCGGTAACCACCGAGAAGTCGCTTGCCCTGATGGACCTGGGCAAGTACACCTTCGAGGTTGACCCCCGCGCGAACAAGACCGAGATCAAGATTGCCCTCGAGCGCATCTTCGGCGTCAAGATCGGTTCCATCGCGACCCAGAACCGCAAGGGCAAGACCTACCGCACCCGTAACGGGATCGGTAAGCGCAAGGACGTCAAGCGTGCCATCGTCACCGTGCGTGAGGGCACCATCGACATCTTCGGCGATCAGGCCTGAGGACCGAAGGGACATTTGAACAATGGGAATTCGCAAGTACAAGCCCACGACTCCGGGCCGTCGCTTCTCGTCCGTCTCTGACTTCGTCGAGATCACCCGCGACACCCCCGAGAAGTCGCTGCTGCGCCCGCTGCACAAGACCGGTGGCCGTAACAACAACGGCCGCGTGACCTCCCGCCACCGCGGCGGCGGTCATAAGCGCCAGTACCGCGTGATTGACTTCCGTCGTCACGACAAGGACGGCGTCCCGGCGACGGTCGCTCACATTGAGTACGACCCCAACCGCACGGCTCGCATCGCCCTCCTCCACTACGCGGATGGCGAGAAGCGCTACATCCTCGCTCCGACCGGCCTCAAGCAGGGCGATCACATCGAGGCTGGCGTTGGTGCGGACATCAAGCCCGGCAACTCGCTGCAGCTGCGCAACATCCCCCTGGGTACCGTTGTGCACGCCGTCGAACTTTACCCCGGCGGCGGCGCCAAGATCGCCCGCTCCGCCGGCACCTCCGTTCAGCTCGTCGCTAAGGAAGGCCGCTTCGCCCAGCTGCGTATGCCCTCCGGCGAGATCCGCAACGTCGAGGCCACCTGCCGCGCTACCATCGGCGAGGTCGGCAACGCCGAGCAGTCGAACATCAACTGGGGCAAGGCCGGCCGCATGCGCTGGAAGGGCAAGCGCCCGCACGTCCGTGGTGTCGTCATGAACCCGGTCGATCACCCGCACGGCGGTGGTGAAGGCCGCACGTCCGGTGGTCGTCACCCCGTGTCGCCTTGGGGCAAGCCCGAGGGCCGTACGCGTCGTCCGAAGAAGGCGTCCGATCGCCTGATCGTCCGCCGTCGCAAGACCGGCAAGAACCGCTGAGTAGGAGTCGATTGAAATGCCGCGTAGTTTGAAGAAGGGCCCGTTCGTCGACGACCACCTGCTCAAGAAGGTTGATGCCGCCAACGAATCCGGCTCGAAGAACGTCATCAAGACCTGGTCGCGTCGCTCGGTCATCACCCCGGACTTCCTGGGTCTGACCATCGCCGTCCACGACGGCCGTAAGCATGTGCCCGTTTTCGTCACCGAGTCGATGGTGGGCCACAAGCTCGGCGAGTTCGCTCCCACGCGTACTTTCCGCAGCCACGACAAGGACGATCGTAAGGGACGTCGGCGCTGAGCCGGCCCCACGGAAGAAGAGGCAGATACATGGAAGCCAAGGCGCAGGCGCGATTCATCCGCGTCACGCCCCAGAAGTCCCGCCGTGTTGTGAACGAGGTTCGCGGCAAGCGTGTTCTGGAGGCCGCCGACATTCTGCGGTTCGCCCCGCAGGCCGTCGCCACCGATGTCCGCAAGGTGCTCCTGAGCGCAGTCGCCAACTCGAAGGTCAAGGCTGAGAACGCCGGAGAGACCTTCAACGAGGCCGACCTGCTCGTGCTCGAAGCATACGTGGACGAGGGGCCGACGATGAAGCGCATCCGTCCCCGCGCTCAGGGACGCGCTGGTCGTATCCTCAAGCGCACCTCCCACATCACCATCGTGGTGGGGACCAAGGAAGACAAGAAGAAGGGAGACCGCTGATATGGGTCAGAAGGTCAACCCCCGCGGGTTCCGTCTGGGAATCACCACTGACCACCGGTCTCGCTGGTTCTCCGACTCCACCACCAAGGGACAGCGCTACGCGGACTACGTGGCCGAAGACGTCGCGATCCGCAAGTTCCTGACCGACAACCTCGAGCGCGCCGGTATCGCCGAGGTGGCAATCGAGCGCACGCGTGACCGCGTTCGCGTCGACCTGCACACCGCTCGCCCGGGCATCGTCATCGGTCGCCGTGGTGCCGAGGCCGACCGCCTGCGCGTTCAGCTCGAGAAGCTGACGGGCAAGCAGGTTCAGCTCAACATCCTCGAGGTGAAGAACCCCGACCTCGAAGCTCAGCTCGTTGCGCAGGGCATCGCCGAGCAGCTCGCTGCGCGCGTGTCCTTCCGTCGTGCGATGCGTAAGGGCATTCAGTCCGCGCAGCGCGCTGGCGCCAAGGGCATTCGTGTCCAGGTGTCCGGCCGTCTGGGTGGCGCCGAAATGTCCCGCTCCGAGTTCTACCGCGAGGGACGCGTGCCGCTGCACACCCTTCGCGCGAACATCGACTACGGATTCCACGAGGCCCGTACGACCTTCGGTCGCATCGGCGTCAAGGTGTGGATCTACAAGGGCGACATCACCGAGCGCGAGTTCGCTCGCCAGCAGGCCGAGCAGGCCCAGCGTGGCGGCCGTCGCGATGGCCGCCGTGGCCCCCGCCGCGGTGGACGCCCCAACCAGGAGACCGCTGCGCAGCAGGCTCCCCGTGAGGCTAGCGCCTCCGAGGCCTCTGCGCCCACGACCGGATCGGAGGCCTGAGCCCAATGCTCATTCCCCGTCGGACTAAGTACCGCAAGCAGCACCGTCCCCACCGCACTGGCTTTGCGTCCGGTGGCACCGAACTGGCGTTCGGCGACTTCGGCATCCAGGCTCTCGAAGGTGCGTACATCACCAACCGTCAGATTGAGGCGGCTCGTATCGCTGTGACACGTCACATCAAGCGCGGCGGTAAGGTCTGGATCAACATCTTCCCGGACCGCCCGCTGACCAAGAAGCCCGCCGAAACCCGAATGGGTTCCGGTAAGGGCGCTCCGGAGTGGTGGGTTGCCCCCGTCAAGCCCGGACGTGTCATGTTCGAGCTGGCAGGCGTCCCGGAGGAGCTCGCTCGCGAGGCCCTCAGCCGTGCCCAGCACAAGCTTCCTATCAAGACCCGTTTCGTGGTCCGAGAGGGTGGTGACATCTGATGGCAGATAAGGGTCTGACCACCGAGGCGCTCGACGCCATGGACAATGCCCAGCTCTCCAAGGAGCTGGAGAAGGCCAAGGCCGAGCTGTTCAACCTGCGTTTCGCGCAGGCCGTTGGCAACCTCGAGGATCACGGTCGCATGAAGACCGTGCGCCGCGACATTGCCCGGATCTACACCATCGCGCGTGAGCGGGAGCTTGGCTACCGCACCGCCCCGAGCACTGAGGAGTGAGCCTGATGGCAGAAACTACCGCTCGTAACGAGCGCAAGGTCCGTCGCGGCTACGTCGTCAGCGACAAGATGGACAAGACCGTTGTCGTCCAGATCGAGGACCGCGTCAAGCACGCCCTCTACGGCAAGGTCATGCGCAAGAACAAGAAGGTCAAGGTTCACGACGAGCACAACGAGTGCGGCGTCGGCGATCTCGTCCTCATCATGGAGACCCGCCCGCTGTCGGCCACTAAGCGCTGGCGCGTTGTGGAGATCCTCGAAAAGGCGAAGTGACCTTCGCTCACAGACCGAAATCCGTTCGGCAAGGCTCGACCGGTAGTATCCGGAAGAGAACCGGCACGACGACAGGAGTCAATAGAAAATGATCCAGCAGGAGTCGCGACTGAAGGTCGCCGACAACACAGGGGCCAAGGAGATCCTGACCATCCGTGTTCTCGGTGGCTCGGGTCGGCGCTACGCGGGTATCGGCGACACGATCGTCGCCACCGTGAAGGACGCCATCCCCGGCGGCAACGTCAAGAAGGGCGAAGTCGTCAAGGCAGTGATCGTTCGCACGCGTAAGGAAACCCGCCGCCCCGACGGTTCCTACATTCGTTTCGACGAGAATGCGGCCGTCATCATCAACAACAATGGCGAGCCGCGTGGCACGCGTATCTTCGGCCCCGTGGGCCGCGAGCTGCGCGACAAGAAGTTCATGCGTATCGTCTCCCTCGCTCCGGAGGTGATCTGATCCATGGCAGCCAAGATTCGTAAGAATGACCTCGTCGAGGTCGTTCGCGGACGCACGTCCGACGAGAAGGCACTGGCAAAGCGTAACGCCCGCCGCGCTGAGGAGGGTCTCGAACCCTTGAAGCCCGGTGATAAGGGCAAGCAGGGCCGAGTCATCAAGGTGTTCCCGGCTGAGGGTAAGGTCCTCGTTGAGGGCATCAACCTCAAGACGCGTCACGTGCGCCAGGGACAGCAGGGCAGCGCCGGTGGCATCGAAACTGTCGAAGCCCCTATCTCGCTGTCCAAGGTCGCTCTGGTCGACCCCGAGACTAAGAAACGCGTTCGCGTTGGTTTCCGTGAGGACACCGTTGAGCGCGGTGGCCGCACTCGCACCGTCCGAGTCCGCGTGACCCGTGGCGGCGCGAAGCGCGGCGTTGAGCAGGGCAAGGAGATCTGAGTATGGCCCCGCGTCTGAAGGAAAAGTACGTCTCCGAGATCCGCGAGGCGCTCCGTGCTGAGTTTAAGCACGAGAACGTCATGCAGGTCGGCGGACTGACGAAGATTGTCGTCAACATGGGTGTCGGCGAGGCCGCTCGCGACTCGAAGGCACTCGAGGGCGCTATCCGCGACCTCACTGCGATCACCGGGCAGAAGCCCGTGACCACCCGAGCCAAGAAGTCCATTGCGCAGTTCAAGCTGCGTGAGGGCCAGGCTATCGGTGCGCACGTCACGCTCCGCGGCGACCGCATGTGGGAGTTCCTGGATCGCCTCCTCTCGACGGCGCTTCCCCGTATCCGTGACTTCCGCGGACTGTCCTCCAAGCAGTTCGACGGTCACGGCAACTACACCTTCGGTCTCACGGAACAGTCGATGTTCCACGAGATCGACCAGGACTCGATCGACCGAGTGCGCGGCATGGACATCACGGTTGTCACCTCGGCCACCACCGACGAAGAGGGTCGCGCCCTTCTGCGTCACCTCGGCTTCCCGTTCAAGGAGGACTGACCCATGGCCAAGACATCCCTGAAGGTCAAGGCTGCCCGCAAGCCGAAGTTCGGCGTGCGTGCCTACACCCGGTGCAACCGGTGCGGTCGTCCGCACTCGGTGTACCGCAAGTTCGGACTGTGCCGCGTGTGCCTGCGCGAGCTCGCCCACCGTGGCGAACTCCCCGGTGTCACCAAGAGCAGCTGGTAAAACGAACGTCGCAGGTCCCGGGTAACCGGAGAAACCGCGACGAGGAAGGGGAATAAACCCCCATGACAATGACAGACCCGATTGCAGATATGCTGACGCGTCTGCGCAACGCGAATCGTGCGCACCACGATGCGGTCTCCATGCCGTACTCGAAGCTCAAGAACGCGATTGCGAACATCCTGGTCGAGGAAGGCTACATTGCCTCGACCTCCGTCGAGGATGCCCGCGTGGGTAAGACTCTGACGATCAACCTGAAGTACGGTTCGCACCGTGAGGCTGCGATCCAGGGGCTTAAGCGCGTGTCCAAGCCCGGTCTGCGCGTGTACGCCAAGTCCACCAACCTGCCTAAGGTCCGTGGCGGCCTCGGCGTGGCGATCCTGTCCACGTCGTCCGGCCTGCTCACCGACCGCCAGGCAGCCGAGAAGGGTGTGGGTGGGGAAGTCCTCGCCTACATCTGGTGACGAGGAGGTTGAACAATGTCGCGAATTGGTAAGAACCCCATCGCCATCCCCGCCGGCGTCGACGTCCAGATCGACGGCCAGAACGTGACCGTGAAGGGCCCCAAGGGTACCCTCTCTCACGTTGTTGCTGAGCCGATCACTGCGACAGTGAACGAGGGCCAGGTTGTTGTTGAGCGTCCGAACGATGAGCGCTCCTCACGTTCGCTTCACGGACTGTCCCGTACCCTCATCGCCAACATGATTGTTGGCGTGACCGAGGGCTACAAGAAGGACCTCGAGATCACGGGCACCGGTTACCGCGTGGTTGCTAAGGGCAAGGACCTGGAGTTCTCCCTGGGCTTCTCTCACACGATCACCGTCACCCCACCCGAGGGCATTGAGTTCACGATTGCTCCGAAGTCTCAGACGCTGTTCACGGTGTCCGGAATCGACAAGCAGCTTGTCGGTGAGACTGCTGCTCGCATCCGCAAGCTGAAGAAGCCGGAGCCTTACAAGGGCAAGGGCATCCACTACGTGGGCGAGACCATCCGTCGCAAGGTCGGAAAGGCTGGTAAGTGATGGCTTACTCGATCAAGGGCAAGGGCAAGTTCGTCGCTCGCAAGCGCCGTCACCTCCGCCTCCGCAAGAAGATCAACGGCACGCCCGAGCGTCCCCGTTTGGTCGTCACCCGCTCGAACCGCCACATGGTGGCTCAGGTCATCGACGACACGGTTGGCCACACCTTGGTTTCGGCCTCCGACATCGAGGCAGAGCTCGCTGGCACCGAGGGCACGAAGACCGACAAGGCCCGCAAGGTCGGCGCGCTGATCGCCGAGCGTGCGAAGGCTGCCGGTATCTCCGCTGTCGTCTTCGACCGTGGTGGTAACAAGTACACGGGTCGCGTTGCGGCCGTTGCCGAGGCCGCCCGCGAGGGCGGACTTGAGCTGTGAACGAGCCGAAAGAAAGAGAGATCATCTGATGGCTGCACAGCAGCGAGACAGGAACGGTTCGGGCGCAGGCGAGAACAACGAACGCCGTGAGCGCCGCTCCGGTCGCGGCAACGATCGCGATAACCGCCGGAACAACGAAAACAAGAACGAGTACATCGAGCGCGTCGTGACCATCAACCGCGTCTCCAAGGTTGTGAAGGGTGGACGTCGTTTCTCCTTCACCGCCCTGGTTGTCGTGGGTGATGGCGAAGGCACGGTGGGCGTCGGCTACGGAAAGGCCAAGGAAGTTCCTCAGGCCATTTCCAAGGGCGTCGAGGAAGCGAAGAAGAACTTCTTCCGCGTCCCGATGATTCGCCGCACGATTACGCACGTGGTGCAGGGGCGCGATACCGCCGGTATCGTCCTGCTCCGTCCGGCTGCCCCCGGTACCGGTGTTATCGCCGGTGGTCCGGTGCGCGCCGTCCTGGAGGCCGCGGGCGTCCACGACGTGCTCACCAAGTCGCTGGGCTCGTCCAACGCGATCAACATCGTCCACGCGACGGTTGACGCACTGAAGCAGCTCGAGCAGCCCGAGGCGGTTGCCGCTCGCCGCGGCCTGCCCCTCGAGCGCGTTGCTCCCTCGTCCATGCTGCGCGCTCGCGCAGAGGGCGAGGCCGAGAAGCGCGCTGCTGCCGAGGCCGCCGAGGCCGACAAGGCCGCTGCAGGGGAGGCTAAGTGATGGCGAAGAACATCAAGATCACGCAGGTCAAGTCCTCTGCTCACGCGAAGCAGAACATGAAGGACACGCTGCGCACCCTCGGGCTGCGCAAGATCGGCCAGAGTGTCGTGCGCGAGCAGACGGAAGCCGTTCTGGGCGCCGTCCGTACCGTGCGTCACCTGGTGACCGCTGAGGAGGTCGACTGACAATGGCGGACTCCACGAAGAAGACGCAGATCGTTAAGCTTCACCACCTGCGTCCTGCCCCCGGGGCGAAGACCGCTAAGACCCGTGTGGGTCGCGGTGAGGCTTCGAAGGGCAAGACCGCGGGCCGTGGCACCAAGGGCACGAAGGCCCGTTACCAGGTTGCCGCCGGCTTCGAGGGTGGCCAGATGCCGATCCACATGCGTCTGCCGAAGCTTCGCGGCTTCAAGAATCCCTTCCGCGTTGAGTACCAGGTCGTGAACGTTGGCAAGCTCGGAGAACTCTTCCCCGAGGGTGGCAAGGTCACGGTCGAGGATCTCGTCGCTAAGCACGCAGTTCGCGATTCGGCGCCTGTCAAGGTGCTTGGCACCGGCGAGCTGAGCGTCAAGCTCGAGGTTGAGGTCGATTCTTGGTCGTCCTCAGCCGAGGCGAAGATCACTGCCGCTGGCGGGTCTATCTCGGCTCGCTGACGCTCGACGGGGGTGGTCCTTCACAGGACCACCCCCGTTGTCTTTGTCATGATTCGCATGTTCAGGGTGTCAAGTAGTGCCTGACAGGCGACATGACAGGGCCGTAAGTGCGGGCCCGCGTACGACGCGTTCCGTTTGGTACGCGTTAGTGCGTCCTTTTTAATGATTGGATCTCGCCATTTGTTACCCGTGTCGGGTAAGCTAAATCAGTCTAGGGGCTTTGCCCCGCTGCCCATCACCCGTAGGAGGAAGCCTTGCTCGGTGCATTTGCCCAGGCGTTCCGTACCCCCGACTTGCGTCGGAAGCTGCTCTTTACACTGTTCATTATGGCTGCGTTTCGGCTTGGGTCGTTCATTCCGACACCCGGCGTCGACTCGCAGGCCGTGCAGCGCTGTATGGCGCAGGAGACTCAGGCTTCGTTGCTTGACCTTGTGAACTTGTTCTCGGGTGGTGCTCTGCTGCAGCTGTCGATTTTCGCGCTGGGCATCATGCCCTACATCACCGCGTCGATCATTATTCAGCTGCTGAGGGTCGTGATCCCGCGTTTCGATGATCTTCACAAAGAAGGACAGACCGGTCAGGCTAAGCTCACCCAGTACACGAGGTACCTGACGATCTTCCTTGGTGTTCTCCAGGCGACGACGACGATTTCTCTGGCTCGCAGCGGCCAACTGTTCCAGGCGTGTTCCGAGGACGTGATTCGTGATCGCTCTGTCCTGACTTTCATCATGATGATCATCGTGATGATGGCTGGTACCGGCGTCATTATGTGGCTGGGTGAGCTCATCACGGAGCGCGGAATCGGCAATGGCATGTCCCTGTTGATCTTTACTTCCATCGCCGCCCGGTTGCCTGAGCAGCTGCTTTCCATTGGCCAGGCCGGAAAGTGGGGTTCTGTCGCAGCTATTGTCGCCCTGCTTCTTGTTGTCGCTATCGCCGTCGTATACGTGGAGCAGGCACAGCGCCGTATCCCGGTGCAGTACGCCAAGCGTATGATTGGGCGTCGTCAATATGGTGGAACGACCACCTACATCCCGCTGAAGATCAACATGTCGGGTGTTATCCCCGTCATCTTCGCGTCCTCGATCCTGGCGTTGCCTCCGATGGTCGCGCAGTTCGGAAAGCCGCAGGATGCGTGGGTTCAGTGGATTTCTGCGCACTTTACGCAAGGTAGTTCGTTCTACCTGACGATTTACGCGCTCATGACATTGTTCTTCGCCTTCTTCTACACGGCGATTACGTTCAATCCGGACGAGGTCGCGGACAACATGAAGAAGTACGGAGGATTCATCCCCGGGTACCGTGCGGGCCGACCCACGGCCGAGTATCTGCGGTACGTGATTAATCGAATCACGTCGGCGGGTGCCCTCTACCTGGTGATCATTGCCCTCCTGCCGTCGCTGGCGATCATCCCGTTGAAGTTGTCGAGTTCGCAGATGCCTTTCGGTGGCACGACGCTGCTCATTATCATCGGTGTTGGTCTGCAGACGGTGAAGGAAATTAACACTCAGTTGCAGCAGCATCACTACGAAGGATTCCTGAAATGACAGTTGTCATCCTCCTCGGCCCCCCCGGGGCCGGTAAAGGTACCCAGGCCTCGCGTATTGCGGAGCGCTTGAATATTCCCGCCATCTCGACTGGCGACATCTTCCGCGCCAACATGGCGGAGGGGACGGAGATCGGCAAACAGGCGCAGGCCTACATGGATCGCGGTGAGTTCGTTCCTGACTCGGTCACGAACGCGATGGTGAAGGCTCGCCTGGCTGCCCCGGACACCGCGAAGGGCTTCCTGCTGGATGGCTACCCGCGTTCGGTGGAGCAGGCGCACGTGCTGCGCGACATGCTCCTCGACCTGGGTAAGTCGATTGATGTCGTCCTGGAGATTCAGGTCGATGAGGACGAGGTTGTGGAACGTATGCTCAAGCGCGCGCAGGAGCAGCATCGTACGGATGATACCGAACCCGTGATGCGTCACCGCCTCGAGGTCTACCACCAGCAGACGGAACCAGTGGCCACGTACTACGTGGATCAGGACTTGCTCGAGGTTGTGGACGGTCGCGGCACGATCGACCAGGTGACGGAGCGCATTTTTGCGATCCTGGATTCGGTGGCGAAGTAGCCGATGCCCCACATCGAGCTTAAAACTGTCGAACAGCTGCGTTGGATGCGCGAGGCGGGTCTGGTTGTCGCGTCGATTCACGAGGCCTTGCGCGGAGCGGTGCGTCCCGGCATCACGACGCGCGAGCTGGACGAGGTGAGCGCCCAGGCCATCGCTGACGGCGGTGCCACGTCGAATTTTCTCGGCTACTACGGCTACCCGGCGACGGTGTGCATATCCGTTAATGACGTTATCGTCCATGGTATCCCCGGCGACTATGAGCTGGCTCCGGGTGACCTCGTATCCTTTGACTGTGGTGCCTACCTCGAACGTGGTGGGCGTCAGTGGCACGGTGATGCAGCGTTCAGTGTTATCGTGGGCGAGTCCTTCATCGAGGACGCCGATTTTGCTGTCGGCACCCGCGCGTCGGGCGCGATCGCCGGCGTCGACGAGAAGACGCTGCGCGAGCGTCGCGAGCTTGATGCGGTGACCCGTGAGTCGCTTTGGGCGGCACTGGCTGGTCTGGCGACCGGTAAGCGCATTAGCGCTGTCGGCAAGGCGGTCGAGACCGTCGTTGCGGAGAATGCTCTTGTTAACGGCTGGGAGGCGGGCATTGTCGAGGAGTTCGTTGGCCACGGCATCGGAACCAGGATGCACATGCCTCCGGATGTCCTTAATTACAACGTGCGCGGCATCCAGGCGCGCCTGAAGCCCGGCATGGTTTTGGCTGTTGAGCCGACGCTGACCCGCGGCGACATCGCTTCGAGCACGGATGATGATGAGTGGACTGTGCGCACGGTTGATGGTCGCGATGCTGCTCATTGGGAGCATTCGATTGCGATCATGGCGGACGGCGTGAGCGTGTTGACGGCTCGTGATGGGGGAGTGGCGGGCCTTGCTCCCTATGGCGTCACGCCTATCTCGCTCGACTGATACGTTAGGCGTGAGGACCCGGTACTCGTACGAGTGCCGGGTCCGAGTCTTCTATCGACGAGGTCGTGGCAGGGGTGCCGGTGTCCCTGCTGGCTGAGTTGCGGTGTTCCGGGTGGCTGCGTCGCCGGTCGGGCGCCGTCAGGCTCTCTCGCCGTCCGCGCCGGACCCGCTCGCCGTCCGCGCCGTGAGTGTCGCTCGGCGCGTCGGGCCAAGCTCATCTCAGCCGCGGCCCTCGTGCCCCCAGTCGCTGAGTCCCTCAACCGCTGAGTCTTCACCACTTTCGCACGTAATTCCCCCACGACTATTTCAAACGTTGAATTCGCAGCGTTGGAATTGCAACGTTTTGAGGGCTCTTCAGAGTTGAGTGTGGGTGGAGGCGTCTAGGCCTCCTGCGATGAGGAGC
>NZ_CAUTSL010000062.1:0-13297 GCF_963540955.1 Actinomyces bouchesdurhonensis | reverse complement strand
GGACGACGCCCTCTCACGGCGTTAACACCGGTTCAAATCCGGTTGGGGGTACCACAGGCCTCGTCATCGGATAGGTGACGAGGTTTTTTATCTATCGCTTCCGCGTTTTTCCTTGTCCTTGATGGAAAACTGTTACTCGACGTTACTGACTGTCTAACCTAGGAACAGCCCCGACACGCGGGGATCATTTTGGACGAGGGAGTCTTTCGTGACATACCGACACAACAGGACGCTGATACGGCGAACTATGGGTGTGGGCGCCGCGCTCGCGCTGATGGGGGGCGCTCTCCCGACTGCCTGGGCTGAACCAGAGCAGGAATCGACAAACCAAGACGCGATTGCTCAGGCGGTCGATACTGGCGGGGTCGGATCGGGTGATAACCTCTTGGTGACAATCCCTGGTAACCATAACAAGGTAATGGGTTGTGATGCCGACTGGGCGCCCGAATGCGCCAAAGCAGCACTGAAGCGTGACGCGACCGGCATCTACACAGCCACATTTACCCTGCCCGCCGGCGACTACGAATACAAGGTCACAGAAGGAGGAACGTGGGATGTGTCCTTCGGCCAGGGCGGAGAACCCGGCGGCGCGAACATCGCCTACTCCCTCAAGGAAGAAACAGCTGTCACCTTCTACTACAACCATGCGACGCATCGCGTGTGGAACACAGCCACCGACCAGATGGTGACTCTGCCCGGTTCGATGCAAAAGGCCCTGGGCTGCTCGGACAACTGGAAACCCGAATGCCTGGCTCCGCTCATGGAACCGGTCGGCGGGGGAACCTACACTTACGCGACGACTGCGCTTCCCGAGGGCTCCTACGAACTCAAGGTTGCCATCGGTGGCTCATGGAACGAGAATTACGGGCAAGACGGCGCTGCTGGTGGCGCCAACTACCAGTTTGCAACGAAAGCGAACAATCTCGTGACTTTCACCTATGACTCGGCGACCCACAAGCTTGATATTGCGTCTTCCGATGTTCCGGTCGTGGGTTCGGGTGAGCAGCGTGCCTACTGGGTGAGCGCCAATATGCTGGCCTGGCCCACCTCGCTGCTGCCCCAAGGCGTGACGCGCGCCCAGGTTCTCGATGGTTCCGCGGCGCTCACCTATGAGCTGGTGACCGCCCCCGAGGGTGGCGCCTCTGTCGCGGAGGGCTCCGTCACAGGGGGCAACACCACGCCTCTGAGCGTCGTCGGTGACCTTCCCGCCGACGTCACCGCAGCTCACCCGAACCTGAACGGTTACATCGCTCTTGAGGCGCCTCTCGACGAGGCCGGCGCGGGTGAGGCACTCACCGGGCAGGTTGCGCTCGCACAGAAGAGCAACGGAGCCATTAACGCCTTCACAGGCGTGCAGATCGCGCCCGCCCTCGACTCCCTGTACGCCGCCAAGGCCACCCAGGCCTCGTACGGTGTGGGATGGAACGAGGGAGGAAGCCCGACCTTCGCGCTGTGGGCGCCCACCGCCAAGGACGTGACCCTGCTGTCGTGGAATACCAGCACCCCGCGCGGCGCCGATGACGAGATCGCCCAAGACCCCGTACGTACCCCGGCCACGCGTGACGACAGTGGCCGCTGGAGCGTCGACAACGCTGACGGTGCCATTAAGGAAGGCGCCCAATACCTGTGGGAGGTACGCGTCTACGTTCCCTCCACCGGCAAGGTCGAAACCAATCAAGTGACCGACCCATACTCTGTGGGCCTGACCGTCAATTCCACGCGCTCTGTGGCTGTCAACATGGACAACCCATCGATCGCTCCCTACGGATGGACGAGTAACAAGGCCCCGGTCATCGACAACGACGCGCAGCGCTCTATCTACGAGCTACACGTGCGCGACTTCTCGGCGAATGACAAGTCTGTACCCGAGAACATGCGCGGCACCTACATGGCGTTCACGCAATACCAGTCCAACGGGATGCGTCATCTGAGCGAACTGGCACGCGCCGGCATGAACACGGTGCACCTGCTGCCCACCTTCGACATTGCGACCATCCCAGAGAAGCGCTCTGACCAACAGGTGCCCGACATCCCAAAGGATGCCGGACCGGCGTCCGAAGAACAGCAAGCTGCAGTGTCCGAAGTCGCCGACCAAGACGCCTACAACTGGGGTTATGACCCATTGCACTGGATGGCCCCGGAGGGTTCCTACGCGACCGCGCCACACCAAAACGGCGGTGCGCGTATCCGCGAGTTCCGCTCCATGGTGGGCGGCCTGCACCATATCGGGCTGCAGGTCGTCCTCGACCAGGTCTACAACCATACCCCCGCGTCCGGGCAGGATTCGAACTCGGTGCTCGACCGCGTCGTCCCCGGCTACTACCAGCGCCTGAATGCCTCAGGTGGCGTCGAAACCTCGACGTGCTGCTCGAACGTCGCAACAGAGAACGCGATGAGTGAGCGCCTCATGATCGACTCGATGATCCACTGGGCGAAGTACTTCCACGTCGATGGCTTCCGCTTCGACCTGATGGGCCATCACCCGGCTGCGGCGATGAAACGCGCCAAGGAAGCCCTCTCGCAGCTGACTCTGGAGAAGGACGGCGTGGATGGATCACGCCTGTACATCTACGGCGAAGGCTGGAACTTCGGTGAAGTTGCCAATAACGCGTTGTTTACACAGGCCACGCAGGGGCAGCTCGACGGAACCGGTATCGGCTCGTTTAATGATCGTCTGCGTGACGCCGTCCACGGTGGCGGCCCCTTCGACGACGATCACCGTGTCTTCCAGGGATTTGGTTCAGGCGCTTTCTCCGACGAGAATGGACTCGATACACGCCCCGCGCAGGAGCGGCGTGCCGACTATCTCCACCGGGTTGACCTGGTGAAGCTGGGCCTGGTCGGAAACTTGAAGAACTACACGATGACGACATACGACGGTCAGACGGTATTGGGCATGAAGCTCGACTACAACGGGCAAGGCGCCGGCTTCGCATCCAGCCCGGTTGAAAACGTCAACTACGTGGATGCCCACGACAATGAGACGCTCTTCGACCTGGTGACCTACAAGATGCCGGCCAGCGCTCCGATGGAAAACCGTGTGCGCATGTCGTTGATGAGTCAGGCATCCGTCACTTTGTCGCAGTCACCCGCGTTCTGGGCATCCGGCACTGAGATGCTGCGTTCGAAGTCTTTGGACCGCGATTCCTTTAACTCGGGTGACCACTTCAACGCGATCGATTGGACGATGAAAGACAACGGTTTCGGTCGTGGCCTGCCCGTTAAATCTAAGAATGGCGCCGCGTGGGATCACATGCGCCCGCTGTTGGAGAATCCGGCTCTCAAGCCGACTCCGGAGGATATTGACACCTCGTCGGAAATCGCGATGGACTTCCTGCGTGTGCGCTCCTCGACGCGCCTGTTCACGTTGGGAACTCCCGAGCTCATCAACCAGAAGGTGACATTCCCGAACTCGGGCGAGGCAGCTGTCGACGGGACGATCATCATGCTCATTGATGACCAGGCCGGTGACGCGAACGACGTCGATCCTGCCCTTGATGGTGCTCTCGTCGTGTTCAATGCGACGGACAAGCCACTCAAGCAGCGCGTCGATGGCCTCGCAGGTCGTGTGTTCACGCTCCACGAGGCCCAGGCCACGGGTGCTGACGAGATCGTCAAGGGTGCTTCCTTTAACGGTAAGACGGGTGTCGTCGAGGTTCCGGCACGTACCGTCGCCGTATTCACGCAGGCGGCGGGGGACCGTGTCGGACCCGGTCCCATTCCGAGTGACGGAACCTGGGTTCACGCTGCGGACGGGCGTTGGTGGCTGAGCTACCCGGATGGCACTTTCCCGGCGAATGAGCGCATCGAATTGAACGGTGAGACCTACGCTTTTGACTCGGACGGCTGGATGAAGACCGGGTGGGACAAGGAAGACGGCGTGTGGCGCTACTACGCTCCATCGGGTGCGATGGCGAGAGGGTGGACCGCTACCGGCGGCTCCTGGTACTACCTGGATCGGGACTCGGGGTCCATGGTAATCGGTTGGCTCAACGATGATGGCACCTGGTACTACTTGAGCGGCAGCGGTGCGATGGTTACCGGCTGGCAGTACCTGGGTTCCGCCTGGTACTACCTGAGTGGCAGTGGCGCGATGGCCACCGGTTGGGTGAACCTGGGAGGAACCTGGTACTTCCTGAACGCTAGCGGCGAGATGGCCACTGGTTGGGTCAAGGACGGCGACAGTTGGTTCTTCTGCTATCAGTCAGGTGCGATGGCAACCGGACGCGTGGTCGTGGGGGGCACCCCCTACTCCTTCGACGCGAATGGACGTTGGATTCCCTGACGGGTGAGCGACACAATGTGAGCGGGCCGGGACGATTGAATCGTCCCGGCCCGCTCGCTTGTCCGTAGCCTTAAATTTTAGAGGTCAGCGGCGTCCTCGACGGTCGCGAGAAACTCTGAGAGACGGTTAGCTGCTGCCATCACGGATGGGCCGTGCTGGCGTCCTGGCTGGCGGCCCATGCGCTCAATGGGTCCTGAGATGGACAGGGCTGCCAGGACGCGGCCTGAGGGTCCGCGCACGGGTGCAGAGACGGAGGCGACGCCCGGTTCGCGTTCGCCCACGGACTGTGCCCAGCCGCGGCGACGCACCTCGGACAGCATGGTCGCGTTGAAGGATGCGCCGTACAGACCACGGTGAAGGCGGTCGGGTTCCTCCCAGGCCAGCAACACCTGGGCGGCGGATCCTGCGCTCATCGACAGCGTGGCACCCACGGGGATGGAATCGCGTAGGCCCATCTCGCGTTCGGAGGCTGCGACGCACACGCGGTAGTCTCCTTGGCGGCGGAAGAGCTGGGAGGATTCCTTCGTGTGGTCGCGTAGCGCTTGAAGGACAGGCATAGAGGCTTGGAGTAGGCGGTCCTCTCCGGCGGCGGAGGAGAGTTCCTGCAGGCGGGGACCCAGGATGAAACGTCCTTGCATGTCGCGGGCAACCATGCGGTGATATTCGAGGGCAACGGCTAGGCGGTGGGCGGTTGGGCGTGCAAGCCCAGTGCTGGTCACGAGTTGTGCGAGCGTCGCGGGTCCGGCTTCCAGAGCGCTGAGGACCAGCGCAGCCTTGTCGAGGACTCCGACGCCACTGGATGTTTGCTCTTCCATACAACTATTTAATATCTCATTTATTGAGATGGCAAACTGCCGGATAGTGAAACGCATCAAAGGAGCGTCCGAGAGGTGAGATCGGAACGGTTGTCAGGCGGTCAAGGCGTTTCCATTAGGGAATAACGCATGACTGACACCGCGTCTCCAAAGCGGAGACCAGAGGAGGACCAATGAGTGGAACGATGGCTGAAAAGGTGTGGCGCGACCACATCGTTTCCAAGGGCGAGAACGGCGCCCCCGACCTGCTGTACATCGACCTCCACCTGGTGCACGAGGTCACGAGTCCCCAGGCATTCGAGGGCCTACGCCTGGCTGGTCGCAAAGTTCGTCGTCCCGATCTGACGATCGCCACCGAGGACCACAACACGCCCACTGTCAACATCGACCAGCCTATCGCCGACATCACGAGCCGTACCCAGATCGACACCCTGCGCAAGAACGCGCAGGAGTTCGGCATCCGCCTGCACTCCCTGGGCGACGCTGACCAAGGCATCGTCCACGTCGTCGGCCCGCAGCTGGGCCTCACCCAGCCCGGCATGACGATCGTGTGCGGTGACTCCCACACCTCTACGCATGGCGCGTTTGGCGCGCTCGCCTTCGGCATTGGTACCAGCCAGGTCGAGCACGTGCTGGCCACCCAGACCCTGCCCATGGCCCCCTTCAAGACAATGGCAATCACCGTCAACGGCTCCCTTCCCGCGGGGTCAAGTGCGAAGGACATCATTCTCGCCGTCATCGCGAAGATCGGTACCGGCGGCGGTCAGGGCTACGTCCTGGAATACCGTGGCCAAGCGATCCGTGAACTCTCCATGGAGGGGCGCATGACCATCTGCAACATGTCGATCGAGGCAGGTGCCCGCGCCGGTATGATCGCGCCCGATCAGACGACCTTCGACTACATCAAGGGACGTCCTCACGCTCCCGAGGGCGAGGACTGGGACCGAGCCGTCAAATACTGGTCCTCCCTGGCCTCCGACGAGGACGCCGTTTTCGACGCTGAGGTCGTCCTCGAAGCCGCCGACATCGAACCCTTCGTGACCTGGGGCACCAACCCCGGTCAGGGCGTGCCCCTGTCCGCAACCGTCCCCGCCCCCGAGGACTTCACCGACGAAACCGCCCGCGCAGCAGCCGAGCGTGCCCTGGAATACATGGACCTTAAGGCCGGCACTCCGATGCGCGAAATCGCCGTCAACACTGTGTTCATCGGCAGCTGCACGAACGGTCGCATCGAAGACCTGCGCGCCGCCGCCGCCGTCGTCAAGGGCCGGCACAAGGCCGAGGGCGTGCGCGTCATGGTTGTTCCCGGCTCCGCCCGCGTGCGCCTCCAGGCCGAGGCCGAGGGCCTCGACACCATCTTCACTGACTTCGGCGCCGAATGGCGAAACGCCGGCTGCTCCATGTGCCTGGGTATGAACCCCGACACGATGAACGCGGGGGACCGCTCCGCCTCCACCTCGAACCGCAACTTTGAAGGCCGCCAGGGCAAAGGCAGCCGCACGCACCTGGTGTCCCCGCTCGTTGCAGCCGCCACCGCCGTGCGAGGCACCTTGTCCTCCCCGGCCGACCTCTGAGGCCCGCCCTCCCGCCACCCGACAGCGGGGAGGGCCCCGGCCTCGTCCCTACGCCAAGAAAAGACTGACGCACCATGGAAAAGTTCATTACACACACCGGCGTCGGCGTCCCGCTGCGCCGCTCCAACGTCGACACCGACCAGATCATCCCCGCCGTCTACTTGAAGCGCGTGACCCGCACCGGCTTCGAGGATGCCCTCTTCGCCGCGTGGAGAAACGACCCCGACTTCATCCTCAACCAGGAGGCCTACAAAAACGGCTCTGTCCTGGTCGCCGGCCCTGACTTCGGCACCGGCTCCTCCCGTGAGCACGCCGTGTGGGCACTCAAAGACTACGGATTCCGCGTCGTCCTGGCCCCCAAATTCGCCGACATTTTCCGCGGGAACTCCGGCAAGCAGGGCCTGGTCACCGGCATCATCTCCCAGGAGGACTGCGAGTCCCTGTGGAAGCTCCTCGAGACCGAGCCCGGCACCGAGGTCACCGTCTCCCTGGAGGACAAGACCTGGCGCGCCGGTGCGATGTCGGGCACCTTCCAGATCGACGACTACGTGCGCTGGACCCTCATGGAGGGCCTCGACGACATCGCCTTGACTCTGCGCCACGAAAAGGAAATCGAGGACTACGAAGCCGCACGCCCCGCCTTCAAACCACGCACGCTTCCAGCGAAATTTTTACCAAAGCAAGAGGTGGTATCCGCTCGCGACTGAACGCACCTCGCACACTGGCCCCTACCTAGCTAGAGTAGGGGCCAGTTACGTCATAGTGAGGAGCACTCATGTCATCCATCCTTCAGGTCGAAGGCGGCCATCCCCTCCGCGGCGAGATCACCGTGCGCGGTGCCAAGAACTTCGTGCCCAAAGCGATGGTTGCCTCGCTGCTGGCCGACACCCCCTCCGAGCTGTACAACGTGCCGCTCATTCGCGACACAGACGTGGTTTCTGACCTGCTGAGCCTGCACGGCGTGGCGATCGATTTCGATCAGGACCGCGGCACGCTGCGCATGGATACATCCAACGTGAAGGTTGCCTCTCGTTCCGACATCGACACGCTCGCTGGTGCTTCGCGCATCCCGATTCTCTTTTGTGGTCCGCTCCTGCACCAGCTGGGCGAGGCGTTCATTCCTGAACTGGGTGGCTGTGCCATCGGCGGTCGCCCCATCGACTTCCACCTCGATACGCTGCGCAAGTTCGGCGCGATTATCGACAAGCAGCCTGACGGCGTGCACATCAAGCGCCCTGCCTCCGGTCTTCGTGGCGCGATCATTGAGCTACCCTTCCCTTCCGTCGGTGCCACCGAGCAGACCCTGCTGACAGCTGTTCGCAACGAGGGCATCACGACCCTGAAGGGCGCGGCCATTGAACCCGAGATTCTCGACCTCATTAACGTCTTGCAGAAGATGGGCGCGATTATTTCAGTGGACACGGACCGAACGATCCGTATCGAGGGGGTGGACAAGCTCACCGGTTACCGTCACACGGCCCTGCCCGATCGCATCGAGGCCGCCTCGTGGGCCTCCGCCGCGTTGGCGACCCATGGTGACATCTATGTGCGCGGCGCCCGCCAGCCCGATATGACGACCTTCCTGAACACATTCCGCAAGGTGGGTGGTGCTTTCGACATTGACGCAGACGGTATTCGCTTTTACCATCCGGGTGAGCCGCTTCATTCGATTGCCTTGGAGACGGCGGTGCACCCGGGCTTCATGACTGACTGGCAGCAGCCTCTTGTTGTTGCGCTCACCCAGGCCGAGGGTTTGTCCATCGTGCACGAGACCGTGTACGAGAATCGTTTTGGCTTCACTGAGGCGCTGCGTAAGATGGGCGCGAACATTCAGGTCTACCGCGAATGCCTGGGTGGCACGCCCTGCCGCTTCGGTCAGAGGAACTACTACCATTCGGCCGTCATTTCGGGTCCGACTCCGCTGCATAGCGCGGATATTGAGGTTCCGGACCTGCGCGGCGGCTTCTCGCATTTGATTGCGGCGCTGGCTGCGTCGGGCACGTCCACCGTGTCGGGTATCGATGTGATTTCGCGCGGCTATGAGCATTTCACGCGCAAGCTCCATCAGTTGGATGCGCGCGTGAGCTACGTGGACAACTGACACGATGAGTGTGCGGGGAGCGCGACGGAGCATTCTGCTGCTGGTGTCGTCGATGTCGGCGGGTGGGCGCAGTGTGCGCTTGGGGCCGCGTATCGTGCGTATCTTGCGCGGGGGCGGCTGGGAGGTCGCTGTTCGGCTGACGACGCCGGGCGACGACCCGTCCGCGATCGCCGGCGGGGTGGGTGTCGATTCAATTGTTGGTGCACTTGGCGGGGATGGGTACCTGAGTGCGGTTGCGCGCGGGTGTCACGAGTCTGGCGCTTTGTTTGTTCCCATGCCCGGCGGGCGTGGTAACGATTTGTGCCGCGCCCTTCACGTTGGTACGGATCCTCTCGCTCGCGCTCGTGATCTTGCGCAGTTGGGTTTTGTTCATGCGTCGCGCGGGGACGAGGCCGGGGTTGGGATCTCTCGGTCGTGTTCCGATGGGCTGGAGGAGCGCGTGCGTCCCCTGGATGGCATGTGGGTGCGTTCGCGTGAGGGGGTGCGTCTCGCGCTCGGTATCGTGTCGATCGGCTTGGATGCTCGTGCGAACGTCCTCGCTAACGAGTCTTCTGTGACGTCTGGCCCGTTGGCGTACGGCTACGGGGCTTTTGCTGCATTGGCGTCGCACGAACCGGTTGACGTCGTGGCGACTGTTGATGGCCGTGAGCGCAACATGAGTGGGTGGATTGCGTCCGTGTCGAACTCGGGGTGTTTCGGTGGGGGCATTACTCTCGTGGATTCTTCAGACATGAGCGACGGTATTGTCGAGGTGTGTCACGTGGGGTCCTTGTCGGTCGTGCGGGCCCTACCGATTCTGGCTCGGGTGGTTGCCGGACGCGCGAAGAATCATCCTGCCATCGAGGTTGAGAGTGCGCGGGTGGTGTCTTTCGCTGCCCCTGAGGGCATGGTCGCCATGGCGGATGGTGACCGTGTTGCGTCGATTCCCTTCACGGTGGATGTGGCACCCGGGGTGGTGTCGGTCCTCGTGTGAGGCGTCGGTTTTCCCGTGGTCGCCTGCCAGGTGTGTGAGCTGCATTCGGTTGCTCGTTAACCTAGTGTTGGGGTTTTGCGTTGGAGGGCGGTGCTCCCATTAGAATTGAGCCATGAGTGCTGTCTCCGGCTTTTACGCTTTCGCCAAGGGTGTCTTGACGCCCATCATGACGCCCTGGATTAAGTTCACCGTGAGCGGTGAAGAGAACCTGCCCGCGCAGGGCGGCTACCTCCTGGTGCCGAACCACCTGTCGAACGTTGATCCGCTGTGCCTGTGCTGGTACTTCATGAAGCGTGACACTGCCGTTCGTTTTCTGGCGAAAAAGTCGATGTTTTCGGTGCCGGTGTTCGGGTGGATCATCAAGGGCATGGGTTTGATTCCCGTTAATCGCGATTCGAATCCTGCGGCTGTCTTGGCACCCACCCGTGATGCCCTGAGAGCGGGCGAGGTCGTCGGCATTTTCCCGGAGGGTACCCTCACGCGTGACCCTGACCAGTGGCCCATGCAGTTCAAGTCCGGTGCTGCCCGCCTGGCCCTGGACACGGGTGTTGCGGTTATCCCCGTGTCGCAGTGGGGGCCGCAGGCCATTATGGCTCCCTACAATGCCAAGGGCATGGATATGCGCCCGGGCCGCCGTGTTTCCTACCATTTCGGCGCACCTGTTGATCTGTCTGATCTGATGAGTCCTGCCGGGTCTGAGGACCATGATGCTGTCAACGAGGCGACGCGGCGCATCAGCGACGCTGTGCGCGCGGGCGTCGGGAAGCTGCGCGGCCTGCCCGTGCCTGAGAAGGTCTGGGATCCCGCGACTCAGGCCGGCCCCTGGTGGGAGGAAGTGCAGGCCAAGCGAGCCAAGAAGGCGAAGAAAGCCACCAAGCACAGAGGTTAGTGTCGAATATCAACAACTAGACGCACTGGATTGGTGAGGAAACCGATCTGGAACTGGCGCTGCGTGGGCGAACCGATAGCGATGTGCGTATTGTCCTCGAAGGTGCCATCGGAGACGATGTCGAGGTCGCCCGAGCGCGTGTGCTCGCCGCTCGGGTAGTTCCCTTTCGGTGAGGTTGCCGTCATCGGTGTGCCATCAATGATCAGTTCCAGCACGGCCGCCCCTTCGACTTCGATGGGTAGCCCCCGGCCCTGCTCGAGCACCTGGTCGCTCCACTGGGCCAGACGAATGCCGGGTGAGCCGTCGCCGTCAAACTCGAGCACGACGCGGGTGAAGCCCTCGTGGGAGGCTGCCCGGATCGCTGTCAGGACCAGCGCTTTGTCGGGGTCTTCGGCCCGCACGGGAGGCAGCATTGATACCGAGGACATCCAATTGTCCGCGTTGATCGGCCTGGTTGAGTCCAGGTCTGTTTCACCCGGCACGTTTGCTGTGCTCGATTGGGCATCCTCGGAAGGGGCGGGGGAGGGGACCTGAATGGACGAGGCCGGGGCGGGCCGTGCGGTCGGCTGCACCTGCGGGGACGCGGGCGTGCAGGCGGCGAGTGCGAGGATAGCGGCGGTGAACCCTGCGGCGGGAATGACACGACGGTGAGACAAAGCCCCTCCTTGGGGTGTGACGTTTTTCCCATCCTAGTAGACTGGGCCTGACAGGGAGGTCTCGATGAGTATGACAACAGCAGCGGTCCTGGGAACGGGAGCATGGGGAACGACGTTCGCTCAGGTACTCGCGGACGCTGGCGTGGAAGTCACTATGTGGGGGCGCAACGCCGACACTGTTTCGTTCATTAATGGGCGGGAAAACCCGTCCTATCTGCCGGGTATCACCCTTTCCGAGCGTATTTCGGCGACCAGTGACATTGCCGATGCTGTTGAGGGAAAGCCCCTCGTGGTGGTCGCTGTGCCGGTTAAAGCGGTCCGTCGAACGTTGGAGTCCGCCCGGGATTATTTGGCTCCCGAGGTCGTATTGCTTTCTTTAGCCAAGGGCCTCGAGCTGGGGACGTTGCGGCGTGTGGATGAGATTATTGCCGACGCTTCCGGCGTCCCCGGGAGGCGCATCGCGGTCCTGTCTGGCCCGAATCTCTCGCGCGAAATCGCTGATCGGCAGCCCACTGCGACGGTTGTCGCTTCGGGCGACGTGGAACTCGCCAAGGAGATTGCCAGGACGTGTCACAACCCCTATTTCCGTCCCTACGTCTCCACGGATGTCGTGGGCACGGAGATGGCGGGTGCCACGAAGAACGTTATCGCCGTTGCTATTGGTGCCGCCGAAGGTATGGGGTTGGGACTCAACACGCGTTCGACGCTCATCACCCGCGGCCTTGCGGAAATGACCAGGCTCGGTACGGCGCTCGGAGCGGATCCTGCGACCTTCGCCGGTCTGTCCGGCATCGGTGACCTGGTCGCCACCTGCTCCTCGCGTCTGTCCCGTAACTTCTCGCTGGGGCATCGGCTGGGATCGGGCATGAGCATGGCCGAGGCCATGGCGCTGTCTCCGGGTGTCGTCGAGGGCGTCGCGTCGGCTGGGCCGATCCTCCAGGTGGCTGCCTCTGTCGGCGTCGATATGCCGATTACGGGTGCCGTCGTCGAGGTCGTCGAGGGGCGTGCCACGATCGAGGACATGGGACGTATGCTGCTTGCACGCCCGCAGAAGATGGATGGGTGGAAGATCGAACTGGTTTAAAAAGCACACGCGCGGGCGGGGAAAGCATGACGCGCGGTAGGCTTAGACTCATGACTGCACCTTCACGCCCCCGCGTCCTCATTGTGTTCGGTGGACGCTCCTCAGAGCACGAAATCTCCTGTGCGACTGCCGCCGGTATCCTCACCGCCATCGACCGCACCAAGTGGGATGTGATCCCCTTGGGAATTACGCGCGATGGCCAATGGGTGCGTGTTGCCGACGATCCGTCTGCCCTGACATTCAAGGATGGGAAGGGACAGTCGATTACTGCTGGATCCACCCGCGTCGCCTTGACCCCCGGTGAAGGTAACCTCGTTGAACTCACCTACGATGGCGACCCTGATGCTTGCGACTCCCGCGTCGTCGGTGTGGAGGATCTGGGTCACGTCGACATCGTTTTTCCGCTCCTGCACGGCCCCTATGGCGAGGACGGCACCATTCAAGGTCTCTTTGAGATGGCTGGAGCGCGCTACGTCGGCTGCGGTGTCACCTCCTCGGCAATCTCCATGGACAAACACCTGACCAAGACCGTTTTGGCGGCCGCTGGTATTGACGTGGGCCGCTGGGTTCTGGTGACTGCGCGTCAATGGGAAACAGATCCCGCTTCGTGCATGGACCGCATTGAACGCCTCGGCTTCCCTGTCTTCGTCAAGCCCTGCCGCGCCGGCTCCTCCGTGGGTATCTCGCGCGTGACCTGCCGCGAGGACCTACCCGTGGCTATCAAGGAGGCCGCGAACCACGACCCGCGCGTCATCGTCGAGGCCTCCATCTCGGGCCGCGAGGTCGAGTGCGGCGTGCTGGGCTCGCGTCACGACTGGCGCAGCGGCACCGCGCCCCTGGGCGAGATCGTCGTCCCCGAGGGCGAGTTCTACGACTACGAGCACAAGTACGTGGACGATGTCGTCGGCCTGTCCTGCCCG
>NZ_CAUTSL010000061.1:0-13826 GCF_963540955.1 Actinomyces bouchesdurhonensis | reverse complement strand
CGACGCCGCCAAGGCAACCGCAACCTTCGAGGCCCTGGCCTTCGCTTTTGGAACGATCGCGATCATCGTCATCATCCAACGACTCTTCAAGGGCTTCATGGGGACCCTGTCGGTCCTGTTGGCGTTGCTCATCATGACCGCGGTCGCCTTTGCAATGGGCAAGACCGATTTCTCGGGCGTGGGCGAGGCCACCTGGTTGGGCATCACCACGCCCTTCTACTTCGGCATTCCCAAGTTCTCCCTCACCGCGATCCTCGCCATGATCATCGTCATGGCCGTGACCGCCGTGGAGACCACCGGCGACGTCTTTGCCACCGGCGAGGTCGTGGGTAAGCGCATCACGCCTCGAGACATCGCCAACGCGCTGCGCGCCGATGGACTGTCGACCCTGCTGGGCGGCGTCCTCAACTCCTTCCCCTACACCTGCTTCGCGCAGAACGTCGGCCTGGTGCGCCTGACCCGCGTGAAGTCCCGCTGGGTCGTCACCGCGGCAGGCGTCTTCATGATTGTCCTGGGTCTGCTGCCCAAGGCCGCGGCCATCGTCGCAGCCATCCCTCAGCCCGTCATCGGTGGCGCATCCCTGGCGATGTTCGCTAACGTCGCTGTCGTTGGCATCCAGACCCTGGCCAAGGTGGACCTGCGCGATAACCGCAACGCCGTCATTGTTTCAACGTCGATCGGCATGGCACTGCTGGTCACTCTGAAGCCCGGCATCGTTAGCGTCATGCCGTCCTGGCTGCAGATCATCTTTGGCTCGGGCGTCACAATCGGTTCGCTGACGGCCATCATTTTGAACCTCTTGTTCTTCCACATCGGGCGCCAAGCGTCACCGGATGTTGCCGTGGTGAACGGCAAGAAGATCAACCTGGATGACGTGAATGCGATGGATCGCGCGACCTTCGTGTCCACGTTCTCCCAGATGTTCACGTCGCAGACGTGGCCGGCGGAACGCGCCTGGGAGGCACGCCCCTTCGCGTCCGTGTCCGAGCTGCGTTCTTCCTTCGAGGACGCGGTCTTGGCGGCGACTCCTCAGGAGGCGGAGGAACTCATTGCCTCCTATGACGACATCGTCTCCCTGGTCCTCGATGGGCAAGGTGACGATCAGTCGCTGGCGGACACGTCGAACCTGTCCGTCGGTGAGTTGACAGACAAGGAGGCCGAGGAGCTGCGTGCCCTGGGTGGCGCTTACCGTAAGAAGTTTGGGCGCCCGCTCATCATCTGCGTGAGTAACGTGGTGGACCGTAAGCATTTGCTTGAGTCCGGGTGGCGTCGCGTCGAGCACTCGCCTGCCCGCGAGGCCCGCTTCGCTCTCGGCGAAGTTATCGACATCGCCGACCTGCGCTTCGATCAGCTGGTCGCCGACGCGAACCCCATGCGCGCAGCGTGGGACGCGGGGGTCGAGCGCCTCTAGAATCGCTCGTCTCGTCGTTGACGAGGCCGGGGCGCGTCGGGTCTTCACTTGGAAGTCCGGGGCGCCCCGGTTTTTCCGTGTTATGGGACGCCATGCGTTGAGCCTGGCTGTGGCGCCGGTGGCGGCGTTATGAGGTGAGAACCGCGCTCAACGCCAGAACGCACTGCGTGCAATCCCGTGCACGTCGGACCGCTAACCTGAGCGTGAGCCAAGCCCGCCATGGCAAGCACCGTGTCGCTCAAAGTGCGGATCTCTTCACCCGAAACACCACATTGTCACGCATGTGAGTCGAAGTGCTCTACGCTTTGGGCACCCGGGTTACTCGAGCCACGGCTGCGGCCATCGAACGGGGCAATTGCGTCATGAGGAACCACGACGCGCCGGGAGCGTTTCGCGAAAACGCTCCTAATGCTGCCAAATCCCCCACGCGCATCCCACGACCAGCTGTCAAGTCCTGTGGAGTGGGACGCCCATAAGCACAAGCCGCACTGGTGCGGAGGGCGCCGGAGGGTCCGGAGGACCTGGCCGCAATGCCCGAGGGCGGCAGGCCTGGCCCAGACAAATTTCGCACGTAATTTCCCTCGGTCACTTTTCGAGACCACCCAAAAACGTTGCAATTCCAACGATATGAATTCAGGATTTGAACTACTCGCAGGGGAATTACGTGCGAAATTGCTGATTGACAGCCACAACCGGGCCACAAGCAACAAAACGCAGGAAGGCGCCGCCCACCGGCACACAGCAGCCCGGGCACGGCCGAGCTCTCAAGACGCGGGCCTGGCCGCGGCGCCCGAGGGCGGCAGGCCTGGCCCAGACAAATTTCGCACGTAATTTCCCTCGGTCACTTTTCGAGACCACCCAAAAACGTTGCAATTCCAACGATGTGAATTCAAGATTTGAACTACTCGCAGGGGAATTACGTGCGAAATTACTGATTGACAGCCACGACGAAGGGGCGAGCGGGCACCGGTTCCATCATGTTGCTTGTTACCGATGGGGCCGACCCCCATCGGCGGCCCGGGCGCCAGTGCCACCGACGCCTCCCTCGACGATGCCTGAGACCAACCCCCAACCAACACGTTTTGTCCATCCTTCAAGTTGGCTCCCACCAACTTCAATACCGACTTTCCCGCACTAACACGCCGAAAAGTCGCCACAAAACCAACATGTTTTGTCCTTTAACCCTAATCTCGGCAGGCGGATGCGCCTAGATACGCTGAGGGGCCGACCTTTCGGTCGACCCCTCAGCGTATCCCATCAACACAGTGCAGTTGCTCTCAGATGACTCCTCTTGAATGTTTCGTCGGCATGTGCCGGACCCGTGTGGCCCGTGCCGTATTCCCCTGTGATGACACCTACTGTAGAGGGTGAGCCTGTGGACATCACCGGAAGAGCCTGTGAAAACTCTGGGATTGTGCGCAGCTCCGTGGCATTAGCTGATCCACTTGCCACTGCCATCAAACTGGTACCACTGCCATCCAATTTGGAACCAGCCGGTCACCATCGCTCCGCTGCCAGGCCTCAGGTAGTACCAACCATCTGCGGTGCGCAGCCAGCCCGTCACCATCTTTCCGCTGAAAGTACTCAGGTAGTACCACGATGACCCGTCCTGGAACCATCCTTTGACCATCGTCCCAGTGCCAGGCCTCAGGTAGTACCAGGAACCTTCGACATTGACCCAGCCGGTGATCATGACGCCTAAGGAGGAGTGATAATACCAGGAGCGACCATCGTAGGCCCAGCCTGTCTCCATGTACCCACTTGAGTCGAAACGGTAGACCTTTCCGTCAATCGTCACTGCCTGGTTCCTCGGGTAGCTTCCATCCGGATACCTGTACCACCAGCCGAGGAGGGCGCGCTCCCACTTTCCATCCGCAACAACAGATGTCACCGCATCCTCGTTTGCACGTTGGACGTTCAGATGCGTAAGGCCACGAGACTCGATGTGCACTGAAGCGGTCGTATCGTCGGGCGCCCACGTGGCGGTCAGGGAGAAGACACTCCCCTGCCCTACGCTCAAAGCAGTCCTTCCTTGCACAAGCGACCCACCCTGCACGGTATCGACGCGCCCCACAGCGGAAGCCAACAGGCTCCACATGGTCGCACCAACACGGAACGAGGGGACCAGTAGGGCGTTCAAAAAGGCGTCACGCCGATCGGTGCGGCGCTCCACCTCGCCAAGGGCGAGAGCGGTTGAGTTCTGCCAAATGTCCTGACTCATTGTTTCGACGTCAGGGCTGGGGGCGAGCAGCGTCGCGGATGGGATCGCACTAGCATGGCTCGCCATGCTCATTCGCGCAGCGTCGGCGAATGGGACGCAGACCGCGGTCAGTGTCATCACTCCGGTCGTTATCAGCGCCAGTGATGCGAATTTGTGATGAGACATCGGTACCTCACATGGTGGTCGACTGCTGGACGGCGAGCAACGCCAACAATGTGACGCGCTCCACTATCTAGACTAGCCTGCATCTCCCTCAAGCGCCGTTTAAATCACTTATTTTCTCACAATGTGTCAAACTTGTGATGCGCTTAAATATGCGCATTTCTATGCACCTGCTCAGAATATAGACGACCGAATGCAGGGATTCTTCAACCACCCAACATACAAGGAGCCATCCCAATCGGAACAGTCCGCCTGACCACCGACCACCGCAGCGCCGCGCCCCCGGAGAGTGTCCGGGGGCGCGGGCCTAGGGTCAGCGATCTCAATCGCGAATTAGCCGATGAGCTGGCCGTTATCAGCGAAGTGGTACCACGTACCCCAAATGCGCAGCCACCCGGTCGCCATCGCCCCCGAGGTCCGATCCAGGTAGTACCAGTGACCACCCTCCTTCAACCACCCCGTGGCCATCGCACCACCAGAAGGACTCAGGTAGTACCAGGTGCCACCAACCTTGACCCAACCGGTCGACATGACACCCGTGGCGGGATCCAGGTAGTACCAGCGCACACCCGAGAGCACCCAGCCACTGGCCTGAGCGCCCGACGCCTTGTGGTAGTACCACTGCCCGCCCTCGCTCACCCACCCCGTGCGCATGTACCCCGACGCATCGAAACGGTAGGTCGCCCCGTCAATGACGAGGGTCGCGCTCGACGGGTAGGAGCCATCCTCGTAGCGGTACCACCAGCCGCGCCCATCCCACTTCCACGCACCCGCCTTCGGCGCGGGAGCAGGAGCCTCAACGCGAATCGTAGCGCTCGCGGACACAAGCGAAGGCTGCGTCGGATCAGCCACGGTGATGATCGCCTCCCCGGCACCCACCGCGCTCACCACACCATCCGCACTCACCGTCGCCACGGCCTCGTTCGAGGAGGACCACACGACGTCAGTCACACTCGCATCCGCGGGCTCGTGAGAGGCGCTCAGCGTCACGCTCTGGCCCACCGACAGCGTCGCCGCCTCGGGAGAGACGGACAGCTTCGTCATGGGAATGGCCGTGAGGTCCACCTTCACGCTTGCCCTATTGACCGGCCAGTCCCACACCTGCAGGTAGACGCTCGAGGGGTCACCACCCGCACGCTCGGCAATCTGGGAGAGCGGCACCTCGAAGTGGACGTGGTGCAGCCCGTCGTCCCCGATCTCGCCCCAGCCGTAGTACTTCTCGCGCATGAAAGGCTCACCGTCCTGCGTCCACGAGAATCCGTATCCCGGGAAGGGCGACGCGTCGGTGGCATCAAAGGACAGCGTGCGCCCATCCCCCTCGCCCGAAATCGCCACGTTCGAGATGACGGGCGGGGCCGTGTCCAGCGTGATCACATGGGTCAGCTTCTCGGTGACAGGAGAGGCGCCACCGGTGGTGCCTTCGATGGTGAGCGTGTAGTTGCCGTCCGGCAGCTCGTTGCCGTTCTCGTCGTACCCATCAAACAGGGGCGCTTTGTCGAACGCGTCTTCCGCCCGGGTGACCTCCCAGTAGCGTCCGTTGGAGTAGGACCTGCTCTTGGGTGCGCCACCGTACTTGTAGGAGCGCACGACCTCCCCGGCCTCGTTGGTGTAGGTGTACGTCAGCGAGACGACGTCGCGCAGCAGCACGGTACCAGGGGTGGCATACGTTCGTGCGTATTCATCCGTCGACCGGGAGATGATGTACAGGTCACGGTCATTCGTACTGATGGCTATGTCCTCTTCCGGGTCGAACGGGTTCAGCTGCCCGAGAGTCAATCCATGGAAGGTCATCGCGGATGTGCCGATGGTTTCCTCACCGTACACGGGGCTGTCGAAGATTGGCGTGTCGCCACCCGCGCCGTAAAAGCCCAGGTAAGGAACGGTGAGATCGGGCTGTCCGTCCGCGCTCGTGAAGGTCACCGCGCCTTCAACGAACGTGCCGTTGGGCGTCTGCTCGGTCGCGAACGAGGCGAACTCGGCCCTCGGGTTCACGGTGACGGTCACCGTGGCGCTGGAGGCGGCGGGCACGGTCACCGAGTCCTCGGAGAAGGTCAGATCGATTCCCTTGCCCGTCCAGTTCGTCGAATGCCTCGTATACAGGACGCCACTGATGCTCTCGGAGAGCACCTGCCCACCGAGCGTGTAGGTGTGGGCGGTGTCGGAGAGGTTGGTCAACTGCACCTGGAATGTCCACCCGCTGGTGCTCTCGCCCAGCTCGGCCTTCGGCCGCGACGGGTTCGCCGCGCCCACGACGGCCGGGTACACGGACGAGGTCGTGGCCGCCAGCGCGTCCACCATGCCGGCACCGACCCAGCGCGGGGACCAGTAGGCCCCGTCCTTCGCGCCGGCATCCACGATCGGGTGGGCGGTGCCCATCAGGAAGTTGGTGACCAGGGTACTGCGCTCCTCCTCGCTCATCGCCGCGGTCATCGGATCGGCCGCCAGGCGCTGGCGCACGAGGGCCGCGACACCGGCAACCTGAGCCGACGCCTCTCCCGTTCCGTCTAGGTCACGTACCTCATTGCCGGGGACAGGAGCCCTCACATCCCATCCGGGCGCGGCGATCTCAGGCTTGAGCCTCATGTCGGGAGTCGGCCCCCACGAGGATGCCGCTAAGGGCTTATAGCCCTCCTGACCGTTCCCCGCGACGACGCCGACGGCTGCCACTGCCAGCACGGAGGAGTACGAGCCGGGAGCGCCAACGGCACCCAGATCACGCTCGTGCGCGCGCCACTCCGAGCGCCCGCTGTCTCCGGCGGGCGCGTCGACGCTCACGCCCGCGTCGGCGAGCCGCTCAAAGACCTGCTCGTACAACGCCGACGCGTTGCCGCTGAGATCCCGGTCCGCCATGAAGGCCACGGACACGACGTCGGGTTTGATGACCATCGCGTCATCCAAGGCTGCCAGCAGGTCGGCGTCGCGCGCGCCCGACGCCCCATTGGAGACGACCTTCGCGACGACGAGCTGAGCCTGAGGGGCTGCGCCACGATACGTCGCCCCGTTCGCTGCCGCGAGCGCCGCCATACGAGTTCCATGCGCGTGCAGCGTATAGTCCTCGGGCCCGTAGTCGTAGCCGCGGGACAGATCCGTGTCGCCATCAGCGTAATCGTAGGCGAAGGGAATCTTGTCACTGACCCACGCGCCGCCCCGCCCGGCGTCCAGCTGGGAGCTGAGAGAGGCACTCTCCCCCTTCGTCAGGCGCAACGACGCGGCGTCCATGCTCCCCGCGAAGGCCTCGTGCGAGGTGTCGAAGCTGGCGTCGATGACCTCGATAACGCGGCCCCGACCCGAGCCGGCGACCTGGTCGGCGCGCGTCTCTTTCGCCGGATCGGCGATTGGCGCGTCCGCGGCCACTGACGTTTCGGGATAAAAGACCGGCGCGCGATAGCGTTCCACAAACGCGTCCGCGACGCCGCGAACGCTCTTGATTGACGCGAGGGTGGATGCGGGTGCCTTGATCGCGAAGCCGTCGACGGCGTGGTGATAGTCCCGCACGTCCTCGATGGTGGCGCCCGGGGACGCCTGGGCCACGGCCTCGGCGATGCGCGCTTTCACGTCCCGATAGGCGGCCGCGCGGTCCTGGCCGACGATGCCCTCGTTAAGCCGGACGATAACGGTGGCCGCCTCGTCTGTCGACGCCGCACTGGACGAGGAAGCCTCGGCTTGGTTTGAGTCTGCTGCAAACGAGGGCGGCACACTCATGGTGGTGACGGCTAGGGCACCGGTCGCAACCAACGCCAGTGCCGACAATCGACGGTGACACATCTATGACCCACTCTCTTGACAACTGGTTAAACGGGGCGAACATCGCGGCACGACCCCTTGCTTTAAGAGTAACTCACGTTCCCCCATCAAGGCATAGTTATCCCGAATTTTTCTCACGATCTGTCAACCGCTTAATGGGCTTATTTGTAAGACAAACCGCTTCATTGCTCAGTGCGGTACAACGTTCGTAGGACAATGTCTGACCACATCATTGAAACACCTTTCATCGACTGCCAATAAGTCACACTTCACGCCCTCAACAGAGCACATCAGAGTACATAAACGCCCGCGCCCCCGGAGAGTGTCCGGGGGCGCGGGCCTAGGGTCAGCGATCTCAATCGCGAATTAGCCGATGAGCTGGCCGTTATCAGCGAAGTGGTACCACGTACCCCAAATGCGCAGCCACCCGGTCGCCATCGCCCCCGAGGTCCGATCCAGGTAATACCAGTGACCACCCTCCTTCAACCACCCCGTGGCCATCGCGCCACCAGAGGGACTCAGGTAGTACCACGCGGACCCCACCTGCAGCCAGCCCGTCACCATGGCCCCGGTGTCCGGATCCATGTAGTACCAGTGCACGCCATCAAGCACCCACCCCTTGGCCTGGGCGCCGGACGCATGATGGTAGTACCACACGCCCCGCTCACTCACCCACCCGGTGCGCATGTAGCCGGCCGCATCGAAGCGGTACGTGGCCCCATCGAGCACGAGCGTCGTATCCGAGGGGTAGCTGCCGTCCTCGTAGCGGTACCACCAGCCGTGGACATCCCACCGCCAGCTGCCCGCCTGCGACGCGGGGCCCGCAGCGCTCACGCGAACAGCGACGCTGGCGCTCACCGACGGCTGGGTCGGGTCGGACACCGTGATGGTCGCCTCCCCGGCACCCACGGCGCTGACGACGCCGTCCTGGTCGACCGTTGCCACGGCCTCGTTCGAGGAGGACCACACCACGTCGGTCACGTTCGCGTCATCCGGCTGGTGAGTGGCGCGCACCGTCGCGGTGTCGCCGACCGTCATCGTGGCCGCCTGCGGCGACACCGACAGCGACGTCATCGCAACAGGCGTCACGACAACGGCCGCGCTCCCGCGGTTCACCGGCCAATCCCACGCCTGCAGGTACAGGCTCGAGGGGTTCTCGCCCAGAGCCTGCGTCACCTCAGAGAGGCGAACCTCGTAGTGCTGGTGGAACAGGCCATCGTCTGCGCGAGCGGACGGGTTATCTTCGACGTGCCACATCGTCACCGCACCGTCCTGGCTCAGCGAGAAACCGTAGCCTGCGATCGGCGAGGAATCGGTCAGGTCGAAGGACAGCGTGCGCGCGTCCCCCTCGCCCGCGACGGACACGTTCAAGACCGTGGGAGCCGCCGTATCCAGCCAGAAGCTGTAGCTGGTCCGGTGGGTCTGCGCCGACGGGCCGTAGTTGCTGGCCTCGATCGTGACCGTGTAACGCCCATCCGGCAGCTCATTGCCGTCGGCGTCATAGCCGTCGAAGCGCGGGGCGCATCCAGGCGACATGAACTCGACGTTGTGCGAGGCACGCCAGTGGTCGTCGTAGACGGACTTATCCGCACGGTCGCACGTGACGCTGCGCAGGGTCTGGCCGGCCTCGTTCGTCAGGGTGAACGTCAGCGAGGGGACGGCGCGCAACAGGACCGTTTCCGTGCCGATGCTGCGCCGGGCCCGCTCCTCCGTGGAACGCGAGATGACGACGCGGTCGGGGTCAATGCCGTCCGCCATCCGCGCATCCTCCTCCTGGAAGGGGTTGGACTGGCCGAAAGGCATGACGCCGTGCGCGACCGTCGACCCGTAGCCGACCTTATGGTTGTTCGGCCACTGCTGATCGAAGACGTTGGGCGCTCCCCACGACCCGTAGAAGCCCATGTAGGGCACCGTCAGGTCGGGTTGCCCGTCGGCGCTCGTGAAGGTCACCGCGCCGTCGACGAATGTTCCGTTGGGAGTGGTCGCGCTCGCATACGAGGCGAAGGCCTCGCGCGGAGTCACCGTCACGGTCACCGTCGCACTGGAGGAGGCGGGCACGGTCACGGAGTCCGCCGAGAACGTCAGGTCAATGCCCCGCCCCGCCCAGTTGGTCGCGTGCCGCGTGAACAGCCCGTTCTCGACGTTCTCGGACAGTGCCTGGCCGCCGAGCGAGTAGGTGTGGGCAGTGTCGGAGACGTTCGTCAGGTTCACCTGGAAGGTCCAGCCCTGCGTGCCATCCCCCAGGTCGGCCTTCGGGCGGGAGGGGTCAGCCGCGCCCACCACGGTCGGATACACGGGCGAGGTCGTGGCCGCAACCGCGTCCACGAGGCCCGCTCCGACGCGCCGCGGCGAGTAGAAGGTCCCATCCTCGAGGGTCGCGTCCGCAAGCGGGTGGGCGGTACCCATCAGGAAATTCGAGACCAGAGCGTTCTTCTCGGCAGCGCTCTTGCCCGCGAAAGCGGGGTCGGTCGCGACGCGCTGACGCACGATGGCCGCGATCCCCGCGACCTGGGCCGAGGCCTCGGCCGTTCCGCTCTGACGGCCGTAATTGTTGCCCGGGGTGGCGGCCATGACCCGACCGCCGGGTGCCGCGAGCTCTGGCTTGAGACGCAGGTCGGAGGTGGCTCCCGAGGAGGAGAAGTCGGAGGCCTCGACGTTCGCAGGGACGGAGAGCGTCGCCGAGGGGCTCACGGTGACCTCGACGTAGCCGGACGCGGAAGCCGCGATCGCCTCGCGGAGGGCGTCCCCATCAGACTTGGTGATGGTTCCCGCCCGCACGCTGAACCAGCGATTCACGTCCGCCTTCTTGGGGGTGTCGGTGTCTCGCACGTATGCGAGCATGAGACCGGCAGGCTTGCTCGTGAGCGACTTCAGGTTCTTCAGCTGGTGCTTGAGCTCGACGTCGCGCCCATTGTCGTCGGTGCCTCCCCAGTCTTCGAGGATGATCGTGCGCGACAGGTCCCCGTAGTTCGATCCGAGGTACTTCTCCAGGTCCGCCGTCGTACCGTTTCGGGCGTACACAACCCGGTAGGTTCCCTCCGCGAGACTCTCGAAGCCGGGCGCATCACCCTGGTTCATCCTGGTAATGGTGCGGTAGCCGATGCGTCGGTCACCGAAGGTCACCGCCCCCATGATGTCCTGCTCGCTGACCGAGGCCACCGCCAGGGTGGACGAGTAGGACGCGGGGACGGCAATCATGCCGTTGTCCGGGTCGCTGGCGTAGCTTCCGCTTCCGTCGTTTCCAGCGGGCGCGTTCACCGTGATGCCCGCTGCGTTCAGGGTCTGGTACACCTGCGAGTACAGTGCCTCGGAGTCCGAACTCATCCCCTCGATGGTCGCGAAGGACACGGTGAGGACGTCGGGGGCAAGGACAGCGGCGTCATCGAGGGCGGCCAGGAGCGCGCTGTCGCTGGCCGTATCGGCACCGTCCTGCGTCACCTTCGCGACGATGAGCTGAGCCCCGGGAGCCGCGCCCTTGAATGCGCTGCCGTTGGCGGCCGCGAGGGCCGCGGCGTGCGTGCCCTCGGTATAGGCCCCCCAGGTTTCGCGCCCACCGTCATCCGACCCCAGGACGTCCGCGTCGCCGTCCCCGTAGTCGTAGGCGAAGGGGATCTTATCGCTCACCCACGCTCCGCCCTTGCCGGCGCCCAGCTGGCCGGTCACAGCGGCGACCGTATCCTTCGTGAGGCGCAGCGAGGCGGCGTCCACGGTCCCCGCGAAGGCCTCGTGCGAGGTGTCGAAGCGAGTGTCGATAACCTCAACGACCTGCCCCTCACCCGCCAGGGCGGCCCTGTTCGCGCGTGTCATCTGCGAGGCCGTCCCCATGGCGGGGGCATCATCGGAGTTCTCGCCGCCGTTGATTCCCCAGAAGTCGACGTCGCTGACCAGCGCGTGACGTCCTTCGACGAACGCGCCCTCAACGCCGGGCGTGGCCTTGATGGCCGCCAGGGTCGAACGCGGCGCCGTGATCGCGAAGCCCTGGAAGACGTGATGGTAGTCCCGCACGTCCTCGATGCTCGAGCCCGGCTTGGCCTGCGCCACGGCGTCACCGATGCGCTTCTTCGCCTCGGCGTAGCGGGAGGCCTGGTCGCCAGGCTCCTGCGAGAGCCGGACGATGACGGTGACCGCCGAGTCATCCGCCGCCTGGTTGGTCGACGAGACCCGAGCGTCGGTCGCGTCGGCCGCGAAGGCGACCGGCACACTGACGGCGGTGAGAGCGAGGGCACCGGTCGTGAGTAACGACAGTGCCAACAGGGGACGACGAGACATCAGCGGCCCACTTTCTTAACGGTTGGACAGATGGGCCCGACAAACATCGCACCCCACCGCTAGCGTAGCGCATGCACCTTTCCTCCGACATGGTTTTTGAGTATTTCTCTCGCGCCCTGTCAACGCCATCCATCGCGAACCTAAAGGATAGACAAGGCAACTGACCAGGCCATTGAGGCTCGCATTACAGGGGAATCCCTACCAGCCCGCACAACAGCGTGTCCGTGTGCCGTCCCCGGCGGGTCGGGGTGACAGGACGCAACGCATTGGTCGCGAGTTAGTCCCAGGCGTCGTGGGGCATCGTCGGCGCGTCGGCGGTGCTAGTGTGCTCGCTCCGCAGCACTTCAGGCAGGACCAGCCCATCGGGAGGGTTGTGCTTGTTCGGGAGGAATGCAGCTGGTCGGGGGCATTCGAGCCGTAAGGGAGCATTGCACCCGATCAGAACGGGTTGAATCTTCCCGATCAGACGTCGCGCCTCATCGGCAACAAGCGTCGTCGCAGAGCTGGCCGCCCCTTCCCCTGCCCCGTTCCTGTCGGCGACGCCTTTCCGGCGTTTATCGGCGCCTGTCCTACCCGCGCGTATAGCAGGGTCCCGTCGGCGGCGCCCTTCCGGCATCCGACCGAGCCTAGCCGGGCAGTCCTATACCAGTGAGGGAGCATGACACCGGGGTAACGGTGGGGGTTTTGCAGCATTAGGAGCATTCTGTCGGCGTGTCGCCGGCGTGTCGCGCCTCTATTGGTGCAATTCCCCCCGTCATGCCCGGGCATGAAGGGCGTCACACCCAAACCGCAGGCCCCGCGCCGCCCCCAATCGGACAGCCCTCGCCACCTGGCCCCGCGGTCCACACCCAAGCCACCTCCACCCAGGCACAATGGGGGCTTTTGCACCACTAGAACCCTCCTGTCGGCGTGTCGCCGGCGTGTCACGCCTCTAATGGTGCAAATCCCCCCGTTTGCTGGCAGCGAGGCCGCGGTTCGGGGCGGTGAGGTCACAGTTCGCGGTGGTGTGGCGCCCACATAGCCGGCCACCTCGGCAACAAACGCCGACAATGGGGCGAGCTGTCCCGGGTGTCGTGGGCGAGGCAGTCTGCATTGTGGACACAACGACGCCTGGCCGCGCGTGTCGCTCGCACGCGAACCCGCTATTGCGAGTACTAGCCTGCTATTTCGCACGTCAACCCGCTATTCCGCGTCTGGGCGCGGCTGCCCACGCTCGCATCAGCGGGTTAGCGTGCGAATCAGAGGGCCCAGGCGCGGATTAGAATGCCCACGTGCGCGCGGGTGCGCTTTCGTTACAGGACCGGATGCCCGCGAAATTGCCAGAATACCCACGTGCGCGCGGGTACGCTCGCTCAGAACAGTTTCGCATGCAATTCGATTGAGTGAACTTTCAACAGCATCTACAAACGTTGCAATTCCAACGATGCACATGTGTGGCGCGATACTGTATTGGGGGAATTGCATGCGAAATTCTTCGATTGCCCGCCCAACGGGAGTCAAGCAATGCCGCCGACGAGGCCGGGGACAGACGCGGCGCGAGCCGCGCTGGTGCCACAATCTCTAGTTCCCCAACAATCTCGCACATAATTTAACTTGTTCAGTTTTGAACTACGGCCGAAAACCGCATGATTTCAACGATGCGATGTCAAATCTTGAAACAGTCACGAGGGAATTACGTGCGAAATTGAGAACGCGGCCGGGGACAGTCGCGACACAACCACCACGCTTTGTCGACCCTCCACGTTGGCGCCCACCGCCTTCAACAACGACTTTCCCGCGCCAGCAGGCCGACAAGCCGCAACATAACCACCACGTTATATCCATCCTCCACGTTGACACCCACCGCCTTCAACAACGACTTTCCCGCATCAACACGCCGAAAAGTTACCCTTCCAGCAACACGTAGTGTCCTATAACACTAACCCGCGGGGCCCGGGTCGGACTGATCGGTGGAGGCGAACGCCGGCTTATAGGCCAAAACGTGTTGGTTTCGGTTTAGTAGGTTTCGTGCCAGGTTCC
>NZ_CAUTSL010000060.1:0-13884 GCF_963540955.1 Actinomyces bouchesdurhonensis | reverse complement strand
TCCACCCCAACAGACGAGTAACAACGCCCTGACGCCAAGCGCCGCGGCTGCCCCTGCAGCCGCGGCGCCCGCGCACACAACACCGCTCAGCACGTCAAGAGTCCCCAGCGGATCAGCTCACGCAGCGGGGCCTCGATCTCGGCGCGCTCGCGCCGCGCCGAGCGCCTCCGCCGCCTCGCGCGCGAGGCCAGTCGGGGCATCAGGCAGCGCGTCGAGCGCCCGCAGTGCTTTAGCGAGCGTGCTCGATCCCTTCATCTTGGGGCGCAGCTCATCGGGCACGCTCACCCTCATGCCGTAGTCGCCCGCGAGCGCCACCAGGGCCTCGACCATACGATTCGAACCTCGGATGCCAACGAGCGACGGCAGCACCGCGGCGATGGTCTGTGCGACGCGATACCCGGCCAGGGCCGAGACGGACGCGCAGTCGGTGAGCGTCTGGGTGACCCGCCCGGGACCGAACCACCCGTTGCGCATCAGGTAGCCGATCTCCTCGGCCATGGCCGCCGGGTCGTATCGGTCGGTGTCGGCGAGGCCCGCGATGGCCTCGGCGGCGATGGCCCGATAGTGTGCCTGCGCGGCGGTGGACGCCCACGCCAGGGCCGAGTAGGTGGGCGCGCCCGGCGCCCGCCATCCCTCTCCCAGCGCGCGCACGATGACCTCGAAAGCGGTGATGACCTGCGGGAACTTAAAGAACGCCCCCTGGAGGACGGGCATCGCGTGGGCGGCCAGAATGTCCGGATTGTGCTGGAGGGCCCAGGCCGCCCACGCGTAGGCGACGCCGCTCGACCGGTAGTCACCGGATTCCAAGAGCCGCCCGGTGAACTCGGGAGCCACCCCCGCGACGTTGGCGAGGGCGACCGCCAGCGAGTCCTCGCCGGTTGCCAGGGTTTGCCCGGGGATCGCCCACGTCTCGTGCATGTCATCGGTCTTGTCGTAATCGCCGCGCACGACGCTCACCGGCTTCTGGTAGGGAGCGCGGATGATCTGCCGCTCCCACTGCACCTCCATGGGTTCGAGCGGCTCGGTCAGGATCGGGTCGAAGCGGTACATGTCCTGACCGTTCGGCTTGTCGTAGGGCTTGTCGCGCAATGCAACGCGCAGCTGCTCGTGCAGGAGGCGGACCGGGCCTCGGTGCTGCTCCCATTCGCTGCCCTTGCGCCGGTAGCCGCGGAAGTGGCCGGCCTCGGGCGCGTCCTTCACCTCCACTCCGCGCAGGAGGCGAGAGGCCAGGTAGGACAGCTGGTTGGCGCCCTTCCAGTTGGGGGCGCTCCGCCAGTACCTGGCGAGCAGCGCCTTGTCGGCCTCCGCCAGCTCGATGCCCTCGCCGCTGATGCGCGTCAGGAGCGCGGGCAGGGCGGCGCCCGCGGACGCGTCCTCGAAGAGGGCGTGCAGCGCCGCGACGGCCGCGTCGTTGTCGTCGGGCAGCTCTGCCGCGTGCGACGTGCGCGGCAGGTCCGCTGCGGGGGCGTCCGGGAACGTCCACGAGGCCTGGGCGCCCTCTCCGGGTTCGCGTCCCAGGGCACTCGCGCCGAGGGCGGCCGACCCCGCAGGCCTGGCCCCGGCCTCGTCCGCGCATTCCCCGGAACCGTCAGAGTCCCCGGAACCGGCGGGGGCCGCGACGAGCGCGGCTGCGCGGTCTCGTAGGTCGAGGGGGAACTCTGCCTCAGCGACCACGTCACTGACGGCGGCAGCGCACCCGGGATGGGCCTTGACGAGGGCGGCGAGCAGGCGCAGGTGCGCGCGCAGCAGCTTCTTTTCGGAGCGCGCGAGGACCTGGGCGCTGGCCTGCACGAGCGCGTCCACCTGCTCTACCGTGAGCTCTCCGACGAGGTCGAGGAGTGCCTTGTGCGCCAGGGACACCGTCGGCGAGGGTCCGGCCCCGAGCAGGGCGATGAGGTCCGAGGCCGCCGCGAGCCTTTCCTCGCGCGTCGGTTCGAGCGCCTCCCAGGCCCGCGAGAAAACGCGGGCGTTGTAGGCGGAGAAGTCGCGCCTCTGGGCGGCCAGACACTCGGAGAGGATACGGGGCCGCAGATGCGGGAAGCGCGTCGCCATGTAGCGGACCAGGTCGTGGCTGTGCAGGCGCTCGAAGTCGCCGCCGGGCGCGGAGGGGTCCTCGCGATACATCCACACGAAGAGGGCAGAGCCGGGCAGGGCGCCCTCGACGCGGAAGAACTGCCAGAACTCGTGGTCCAGAAAGGTCGGGTTCTCCTCGAAGAAGCGCTGCGTCTCATCCGAGGTGGGGTGAGGCGCGGGAATGATCCTGCGCGCGAAGTACTCCAGGGAGGGCGCGGACGCCAGGTGCGCTCCACGCTCAGCCAAAATGGTGCGGTAGGTGTGCCAGAAGGCAACGCCGCCGGGGCTGCCGGCGGCCTGCTCGAGCCACTCGCCGCTGCGCCCAGCCGCGCCGCGCCTGTGAGCGGCGAGCAGACGCTCCAGGTCCGCCCCCTCGCGCGGGTCACCGCCGCGGCGGCCCGACCACCGGGCACCGTAGTCGTCGCCGGCGTCATCGCTCCCGGCCAGGGCGGCGCGCAGGAAGAAGCACATGCGCACCGTGTCCTCTGGGACCGCGTCCCACTCCCACTCGACGGCTGGCGGGACGAGGCGCGCGAAGGGCACGGACTTGAACAGGGAACGCCGATCCTTCTCCGAGGCCCCCTCCAGCACCCGCTCGTAGGCGCCGATGGCACTCTCCCCGGAGGCGAGGAGGCGCTTGAGGGCCGCGCGGCGCTCGGCCAGGGGCGCAGGCGCGGTCATTAATCCATTTCCTTCAGTGTGCGCGCGTACTTGGCGGTCTGTGAAGTCCCCCGGAACAAGGCGAGCCAGCCGACGAGATCCTCGCCCAACGGCGGCGCCCACCCCTCGTCCTGCGCCCGCGCGTACTGCGCGGTGACGACGCCCAGCAGCTGCCCGATGCCCGTGCGCCGGCGCTCAAGCCCGGGGAGCAGCGCGAGCGCCAGGTCCAGCGCGAGGCGGGGGTCCACGTTCCCCAGATCCTTGAACGCTCTCGCCCACCGGTTCAGCTTCACGGTGTGCGCCACGGCCTCGAAACCGGCCACGGCCTGGTCGAAGGAGAGGTCCCCGCGCGCCACCAGCGAGGCAAGGGTCTCGACGCCGAGGGCACGCGACTCGACCTCGTGCTCTCCCATCGCCTGGCCCAGGAGCCCCGCGGCCAGCGCATCCCAGCGCCCGCCGTGCTCGCACAGGGCCCGGTAGCACTCACAGGTCAGCTGGGTGTTGTCAAGCACGTACCACTGCGAGGCGAGCAGGCAGACGGCGAAGTGGCGTACCAACGCGGGGTAGATGTAGCGGTGGGCAGTAAAATCGCCCGAAGCACTCGCAATATCCGCAAGCGCGCTCAGATCGGGTCCTGTCGCACCTGTATCCACGCCGACGATACGCGGGGTAAAGAACGCGTAGACGGGCGAGCCGTCACGGGCGACCTTGGGCTTCCCGCTGCGCGACTCGTAGGCGGGGTGCCCCTCCCACGTCACGGAGAGGGACGACAGGTAGCCCTCGGCGCGTCTGCGCACCACCCCCTGAAGGGCGAGGCGGATGCGGGCGGCGGCGGAGGACGGCAGGTCCTCCTCCCGCTCCTCCACGAGCGCGAGCGCGGCCACGCAGTCCGGGTGCTCGGCGTCCACGCGCAGCAGCGCCTGGGTAAGGTCAGCGCCAAGCGGCGGCGCGTCCCCGTTGTCCAGGGCACGGCGCACCAGAACAAGCGGGTTCACGGCACCCCGATCGTCGGTGGGCGTCGCCAGGAGGCGGTAGCGCTGCCCGCGCGCGAGCAGGCCCGCGACCTCGATGATGCGCTCTCGCATGAGGGTGGGCATGTTCTCCGATTCCAACCACGTGGTGGCTGTGGCCAGCGGGCTCTCCGCGCCCTCCTCTCCCCCATCGAGGGCTATCTGCAGGAGACGTCCAAGCATGCGCTCGTACCCAAATCTGCGCGTGGTTAGGCGCCGCACGAGCGGGCGCAACGATTCCAGCGCGGCCGGGTCGAACTCGGGGGAGACGAGAAAAGAAAGCAGCAGCTCGTATTCGAGCCCCATCTGCGCGCCCTCCGCCAGGACGCCGACCCGCCCAACCACGTCCTCGGCGCTCATGGGCACCAGGTCGCTCACCTGTCGGGGCGGCGGCAGGAAGGCTCCCGGCCCGACCTGAGTCTCCCCGGGCACGAGGCCGGAGCCGGGCCGGTCGGTCGCCGCGCCTACGGACACGAACTCGCGCGCCTCGGGGGCGACCAGCGGATCCAGGTCCGCCAGACGCACGATGGCGGCGACGCTCTCGGGCGTCAGGAGGCTGGCGGTCACGTTGTCGCGCGCGAGGCCCAGCGCCGCGCGCTGCACCTGCGCGTCCGGGAAGGAGAGGGCGACACCGAGCAGGGGTTCAAGGTCGGTGCCCTCCACGGCCCCGAGGCCGTCACGCAAGACCCCAAGCACTCGCAGAGCATTCTCCTTCGACCCCATGAGCGCTCCCTCGCAGCTGCGCGCGAAAAGTTCCAGGTCGAGGCGACCGGCCCTGGCGAGGGCGCACAGCTGTCCGACCGCCAGGGTGACGGTCGGCCCGACGGGGGAGGACATCAGGGCACACAGGACACCCTGACGCGAGACGGCCTCGTCAACGGTCATAGAGGCCAGGCGCAGGGTCCGCGAATACCAGCCGGCGCGCGCAGTGGGCAGGTCAGCGGCGAGTATCTCTAGGAGAGCGTCGATGAGGCGATCCCGGTCGATGAGTCCCTCATCGGCGCTGGACACGAGCGTTCGCGACCAGCCGGGCGACTTCACGCCGACGGAAGCAGAGCGGTCGGACGAGGACAGCGACACGCCGCGGTTGCCCTCCTGACGCAGCATTCCCCACACCAGCTCCTCGCGCAGCTGCTGGTCTGCGCGCATGAGAGGCAGTTGCAGCCCGGGTTCCAGGCCGATGAGCGCCGTCAGGTAGTGCTCGTCATGCTCGAGGGCCAGGTCGCCGTGCAGTTCAGCCAGGCGCAGGAAGCCGATGCCGTCCATCCACGGGTCGGACAGCCGAGCGCTCACGGTCAGGTCGTCATCCGTGGGCGGGCCGTCGTTGATCTCCAGCATGCGCGCGTAGACTTGGTCGAGGGTCCACTGGTCCGGGTGCTGCCGGACCCACAGGTGGAGCCTCCAAAAGTCCATGCACTCATCCAGGGTGTCGGGCAGCCAACGGATGGTGCTCACGATTCCTCCTTCACGAGCAGGGAAACGGCGAGGACGTGCTTGCAGGGACCCCGCCCGCCCCTGTGTTTCATCCACCATGGGCAGGTGCACCGGTACTGGCCGATGGCGTAGGGGTCGGCGGGCACCTCCACCCGGTAGCGGTTCGCGCCCGAAGCGACCCGGAAGCGTGCACCCTCCTCACGGGTGATCGCGCCGCGCTCGATAAGCGAACGCGCCCCGGCTAGTCGCGGATGCATGGCGGTGAGTGCGTCGGCACGCACGGGCAGGGGACGATGGAAGTAAGCGCCCTCAGTGACGTCGAAGCCGACCTGCCCGCTTGAAGCCAGGAGCGCGAGGCCGCCGGCCACCCGGTCGGGGGCCAGGCCGCAGCGGGCCGACATGAGCTGCGTGTCGATGCGCGGCTCGAAGGAGAGCAGGGCGCAGAGCTGGGCCGCGTCCTCCTCGACGTAAGGGGTTCCAAGGGCTGCCAGGACCGCGCCCTCCCCCGAGAAACCGCGTGACTTGGCGGGGCTGAGTCCCACGCTTAGGCGCGCGCCGGGCATGCGGGCGACCCACAGGGAAGCGACCGGCTCACTGTCCGCATCCACGTCAGGCCCGTAGGCCTCAAGCGACGTGATGAGATGAAGAAGCGGCTCGAATACGCGCAGACGTTCAGGACCTGCGACGCACGCCGCCCCCGGCGCGGGCCGGGTCCCCAGGCGCAGGCCGCGCACGGCCCGCCCCGCCCACATGACCGTGCCCGTCGCGCTGGACCTCGGCAGGCCCCTGATGAACGCGCGGGCCTGCGCCGCGTTCAGCGCGTGGAGAGGCATCATCGCGGAGCTGAGCATCTGCATCTGCGCAAAACCCTTGAGCCAGCGCAGGGACAGCGGCACCTTCTCCTCCGTGACCTCCTCGTCCAGGGTCGTGGCCGTCAGCCCCTCCTCGCCCACGCCCAGGTGCAGGGGTTCCCCCGCTCGCAGGGACGCCAGGGCGGCGCGCAGCGGCTGGTTCACGTCCACGTTGGTCACGCCGACCGCGCGGTGGGTGGCGTCCAGGGACGAGGCCTCCACGTCGAGCCGCGCGTACACGCCGCAGCACGCGCTAAAAGACTCAAAGCGCAGGCCCTCCGCCGTGCTGGTCACAACCGGGTCGAGCATCCCGATACGCGTGAGTCCGCCGCCGGGCGTTGCGACCATGCCGGGCGGCACGTAGAAGCGGGTGCGCGCCACGCGCGCGACCGCGAGCAGGCCGACGGCAACCACGTCAGGGCGCTCCATGAACCCCGAGAAGAAATAGGGGCGCGCCGCCTCCCCCTCGGGGGTGAACCCTCCCGATGTCGCCAGCGCAAGCCCGGCGCCCTCGTCCAGGCGCGAGGGGGCACTGTAGCGGTAGGTCAGCTCGTAGTCCATGTCGCTCCTTCGCTGAATTGTGGCGCCAGGCTAACACAGTGCCCCCACATCTGGAGCCACCAGCGAACCGGGCATCCACACTCGCCACAAGACTGCAACAACACCGCGGGTTCCCCGGAAAACAACGGGTGGCACAACCGCCCCCGACCGTGGTGCCCGCACCCGCAACGCCGCTCAGTACGTCAGGAACCCCCAGCGGATCAGGTCGTGCAGGGGCGCCTCGACCTCGGCGCGCACATCCTCCACCTCAACCGAGGTGAGCATCGCGACCGCCGCCGCGATCTGGCCGACCGTCAGCTCCCCATCCGAGGCCCCCACGACCGCGGACACCGCCGAGGAGACAGGCACGGAACGGCCCAAGCCCCCACCCTGATGCAGGATCAGCAACTCCGGGTCGGCGCTGCCCGGCACGTAGTGGCGCTCCTCGCGCACATCCGACGCACGCGTGAGCGCCGTGTCCCACAGCTGAGGGGCGCGCAGGGAGGCCAGCGCCCACGCCACGTCGCGCCCGCGCGGGGCGTGCCCATCGAGGGACAGGTCGTAGGCGCGAACCCCACCCGAGGCGGCCTCGGCCTCGTCGAGCCTGCGCAGCGCCACAAAACCCATACCGATCGCGCCCGTGCCCGCGCGACGGAAATCCACCAACCACGACGTAAACGCGCGATCGTAGTCGGCGCGCGGCATGAGCTGGCCGCCCGAATCACGAATCCACATGTCCACGTAGCGCGCCGGCTCGAGCACGTCACGCTGAACCACCCACGCGTCCACCGGCAGGCCCTCCAGCCACGCATCGACGCGCTGGGCCCACTGCGTGTCCGGGTTGCGGCTCGCAGGAATCTCCCAATTCGCCAGCATCTGCAACGTGCCCCCCACGTTCAGGCACGAGGGAGCGTCACGCAGGATCACAGCAATCAGGTTGTCGCGGTCCATGCCGCCGTCACGATACTCGAGCAGCCCCGCCGTCCCGCGCACGCTATCCGGCGTGATAACAAAAGGAGGATTGGACACAATCAAGTCGAAGGTTTCTCCGGCGACCGGCTCAAAGAGGGACCCCTCACGCACGTCGATCGTCGTCTCGTTCAGGGCAGCGTTGAACTGGGTGAGCGCGCACGCCCGCGCTGAGACGTCGGTAGCAACGACGCGGCTCGCGTGCGTCGCCAGATACAGGGCCTGGATACCGCACCCGCACCCCAGGTCAAGAGCCGAATCAACCTGCTCGCGAACCGTCATCTCCAGGAGCGTCAAAGTCGCCCCACCAATGCCGAGCACGTGATCGGCAGCCAGCGGCCTGCCGGTCTGCGCCTCACCCAGGTCAGAGATCACCCACCAGTCATGGTCGCCGTCCGGCAGGCAAGCCGCGTGGGGGCGCACATCGAAGAGTGCGCGCATCCACGGATCCGGTTCGGCCTCGGGCGCTTCTTCGTCGGGGTCGCGCATGGTCGGTATGGCAGGCATCCTCGGGAACGAGGCCTCCTCCTGGCTCACCTTCTCCACGTCAGGTCCGCCGTCCGCCCCCCGTTTCGGCGTGACCTTGCCGCGCTCGCGGGACATGACGAAAGCGCAGAAGGCCTCAGCCTCGTCAATGGTGGCCGCCAGGCCGAGAGTTACCAGGCCATCCGCGCCAAGCGTCGGGAGCGCCTCACTCAGCGCCGAGGCGCGCTCAGGCTGCCCCAGGACAAAAAAGCGCGTGAGCGTGGCGGCAGGCTCCATGACGCCAGCGAGTTCCACGAGGGCAGGCAGGCGCGAGTCGCGCATGAGAGCGGCCAAGGTGTCGGCGCTCAGCAGCGCCGATAAGGTGTCGATGGTCCATCTCGACGCGATAACATCGAAGCGCAGGCGCGCGATGAGGTCACGATCGAGGGCGGGGACGGGTACGGAAGTCGTCATGCCTCAAGACTATCCCCATGAGTACAATGCGCGGGAGCCCAACGAGGTACCCCACGCGGCGTCTATAGGAGGAAACCCCATGTCCGGAGGACTTGTCGCCCTGCTCGACGACATCGCGACCCTCGCGAAAGTCACGGCCTCATCTGTCGATGACGTTGCGGCAGGTGCCGTCAAGGTCTCGTCGAAGGCAGTGGGCGTCGTCATCGATGACACGGCAGTCACCCCCCAGTACGTCGCTGGCCTGAACCCCAAGCGCGAACTCCCCATCATCGCTAAGATCGCGCGCGGTTCCCTCATCAATAAGCTTTTCATCATCCTACCGATCGCGCTCCTGCTCACGTGGCTGGCCCCCCACGTCCTGCCGTTCCTCCTCGTCGTGGGCGGCGCGTACCTGTGCTTCGAGGGCGGCGAGAAGGTCCTCGAAAAAATCGGCTGGCTGCCCGACCACCACGAGGGACACGAGGAAGGCGGCGCTGCATCCGCCGAGGAGCTCGAGAAATCCATCGTGTCGTCCGCGACCCGCACTGACCTGATCCTGAGTTCCGAAATCATGCTCGTGTCCATGGCCGGCCTGTCGAACGAGCACGGCGCGATGCGCGTCGCCGTCCTCATCGCAGTCGCTTTCTTCATGACGTTCTTCGTGTACGGCCTGGTCGCCCTCCTCGTCAAGGCCGACGATGTGGGCGTGCGCCTGGCGCGCGGCGCACTCGAACCCGAGGACAACCGCCCCGGCCCCGTCGACAACGTGGGCCGCACGATCGTTCGCGTCATGCCGCACGTCTTTGGCGTGATCGGCGTCGTCGGCACGGTGGCGATGCTGTGGGTTGGCGGCCACCTGGTCATCGAGAACCTCGCCGAGGTCGGCGTTCCCATCTTCCATCATCTCCTCGAGTCCGCCGAGCACGCGGTGTCTGCCGGCGGCGGTTTCGTCTCCTGGCTGGTCGAGACAGCCCTGTCGGGCATCTTCGGTGTTGTGCTAGGTTCCGTGACCGCGTGGATCGTCGTCGGGGCTTCCGCGCTTGTGCGTCGCGTGCGCGGTCAGGCCTGATTCTCCTTCTTTTTTCACGAGGTCGGGGCTGAGGGTGCGCGATCGCGTTTCCCAGCCCCGGCCTCGTCGTTGATCGCACTGCGCGAAAGGTGACACACAACCCCTTCGCAAGTTGGGACTAAAGTACTACTCTGGAGTGAACAGTTAAACGACGACGCCCCGGAGGAGCATCATGACCGTCTACACCCTGCCCGACCTGCCCTACGACTACTCCGCGCTGGAGCCCCACATCTCCGGGCGCATCATGGAGCTACACCACGACAAGCACCACGCGAACTACGTGGCCGGCGCGAACGCCGCGCTGGAGAAACTGGCCGCCGCCCGCGAGTCCGGCGACTTCGCCGCCATCAACCTGTGGGAGAAGAACCTGGCCTTCAACCTGGGCGGCCACACCAACCACTCCATCTTCTGGACGAACATGACCGGCGAGGGCGCCTCGCGTCCCGAGGGCGAGCTCGGTGCGGCGATCGACGAGTTCTTCGGCTCGTTCGAATCCTTCCAGGCTCAATTCGCCGCCGCCGCCCTGGGCCTGCAGGGCTCCGGCTGGGCCGTCCTCGCGTGGGACACTGTCGGCAAGCGCCTCGTGACCTACCAGATGACCGACCAGCAGGGCAACATCCCGGTCGCGACCGTGCCGCTGCTCATGATCGACATGTGGGAGCACGCCTTCTACCTGGATTACCTCAACGTCAAGGCCGACTACGTCAAGGCCTGGTGGAACCTGGTGAACTGGGAGAACGTCGCGTCGCGCTTCCAGGCCGCTCGCTTGTCCTCCGGCCTGGTGAACGCCCACTCCGCGCTGTCCGACCTGGGCGCGCATGCCATTGATACCGTCAAGGGCTGGTGGAAGAACTAAGCGTCCTGCGTGACGCGACCGCGGCCGCCCTACGTGTGGCCACTCGGCGCGACAAGATGGGGGGTTTTGCACCATTAGGAGCATCCTGTCGGCGTGTCGCCGGCGTGTCGCCGTCCTAATGATGCAATTCCCCCATGCCCCGGCCCCGAGGCCCGGGCGCTGGTGGCGCGACCACCACAACTACACACACGCAGCAGAGGCGGGACCCTTCGGGGCCCCGCCTCTTTCGTATCCCTGCCTGGCCTTTCGGGCCTCCACGCTCACCGAACACGCGACTACCAAGGCCTTCGAGCGGCGGCACGCCCCCAATGACGCACACGTGAACCCGATGAACTGCGTGTCGATCCAGGATTCCACGCGGTTCCTAGCTGTCGGGCCAGGCTTCAGATGATGAGTCTCTCGAAGCGTAGCTGGCGGATCACCCTGGCGCTCAGCAGCACCCTGAGGGCGTACGCCCCCGATTCTGCGCAGTGATGCTCACTGTTTCGCGGGTACTCTCCGAGCAGCTCCATCACCGTCTTGTGTCGCCTGATACGTGCTGGGACGGGTCCGGGGTGCGCCTTTCACCTCCACACCACACGTGCGGGTCCTTGCATGATCACCCCACACATAGGCAGCCAGTAAGGCAATCACAGAACCCTCTATCGACTACCAGGCCAGAGGAACGCCGAGCGTCCGCGACCAGCTGGACCCCTTCCAGGTCGACAAGCAAATCATACCGATCGCGACGACCGGGCAGAGCAGCAACAGGTTGACAGTGAGACACCGCCCGAGGTCTTTCAAAAGCACAGGGGTTGGAATCCGCTCATTGCCAAGGGCCTCGACCTCTACCCGCAACCCCCGACCAACACACGGTCACCCACACTCAACTCCGAAGTGGCAACAACCCAAATGAACACCACCATGCCTCCCAGCAACGCCCTGCAGTAGTCCACCGGTGCGCCGAGGACCGGGAGGGTTAGACACCCCGGTGCTCCGCGCTCCCGGTGGTGGAATTACCCCTGCTACCGTTGAAAAGTCTCTTGCCTGTCAAGCCGCTCTTGCCTCTCACCTGACCGGCTGATAGAGTTTAGATGTCCGAAATTCAAGGAGCTAACATGGGCGATTATGATCCTTTCACTACTGACAGCGACCCGATCGATAAAGCGGAGCAAGGACAGCGGATCGGCCCCAATCGATACAAAGACCGGCATAGTGAACTATATTTCGCACTAGTCAAGCAATTTAAACGAGCAATTTGTGACGCACACATGCGAAGTCGCCACTTTAGTATCGACGAAACATACTATCTCCTTCAGGCAACCCCGATTCAAGGCTACCCAGCCTTACCCGTTGAGATAGAGCCGCTCATAATTTCCCGACCTACGGCAGATGGCTCAGGGGGAGGAAAAATACTAAGCAGCCACGCGCGACTAAACCCCGCCGGTTGGACTCCAACTTTCAACAACCTTCGCGACCGCATCGACAAGGCCCTCAGGGGACACTATGTCTTACCCACATACACGGATACAAACACACTACTAACAGCAACGCGTGACTGGGCGCAACAGCTAAACGGTGATACCAGCAAGAATACCGGTTCCCTTCCATCATGGATTGGATCTGCCCAAAAGAGGCTCGTTGATTCAAATTCAAACACGCTGACATACGTCGCAAATAACTTGCTTGGAGGCCTAACTCCCGCGCTCAATATCCTTACACAAGCCAGCTTCGCTTGCATCTCTTTAATTAACCTCAACGCACACGCAGTTAACATCCTTCGCTCCGAGACACGTAAAGCTATTAGCAGCGCAATCGACGCATGCAACCATATTCGGTCAGAGCAAACAAAGTGCACACTTAACTTTGCAATTACCGCGCTCAATATAACAGCTACAGGCGAGAAGATTATGAAGGGTGACCTGGGTGCCACAAAAGATACACTAACACAGATTAAAGGTTGGCTCGAGGCAAAAGAGAAGACCAACCCGTTTAAGAACTTTGTTTACTCAGAACAGGATATTATAGCTGCATTTGAGAAGGCTATTGCTAAGATCGACGCCAACTTCCTGCAGGCGGAACAGCGCATTCGAGACGCTTATATCTCGATTTCAGACACCCTCAGTAATCGCTACGACAGCGGCGACCTAACCATCGATGACCAACCACAAGACACAGAGGGCCGCACTCAAGTCCTATCTATTAAAGACACGTCACTTGAACAAGTCTACCACGGAGATTTACCCGAGATTTCAAAACTCCTCAGGAAGGTTAAGGACGAAACGTATCGAAGCAACTACACCGCTGCATTTAGCCGCTGGAAGTCCCTGGGGATCAGTCCCACTGGCCCGTCTAAGAATTTCTATGATGTCGTGGGGGAAATCCGACTCATTCTGGAACGCCTATCGGAATCATGCGACGGCATCGCGTCAGGCCTCGAAAGCTTTCATAACGACATGAAAGCGAACGAAACGGACTCTGCTGATAGTATTCGCAGAATCACCCGAAGGATGCAGGAGGGGACGAAGACGCATCCTAAGTTTTCTTAGAGCACTTAACTTCCGGCTTTTCCCGCGCCAGCTCGAGGCACAGGTGGCGTACCTCAAATTATCGATTGCCCTGAAGACGCAGAGGCGCTCCCTAACCGGGACAAAGCCCTAGCGGTCGCCGAGCTTTCAGGGCATGGACACGCGGTGTGCGATCTCCTCGAGGCGGCCGGCCTTGCCAGGTCGAGCTACTACTACGCGCTGGCTCACCCCAAGGGCGCGACCCGGGCACATCTGCGGCCCAAGGTCGCCCAGATCTTTTCGAGGACTCCCAACGGGTGTGGTCACAGGCAGGTGGCCATGTGCCGAACCTGCCAATTATTCTGTGTATGGGGTAAGAGGTGGGAGGTGATTCGATCTGGTTGGTCACCGCGGGCATTAGATGGGCCAATGTGGGGAACACGCCCCGTCAGACGGGGGAATTGCACCATTAGAGGCGCGACACGCCGGCGACACGCCGACAGAACCCTCCTAATGCTGCAAACCCCCCATCACCGCCCGATTCAAGAACGTTGCACAGGGGACGAATCGTGACACTGCTGATGGAGAGCGCACCGGAGCGCCAGGCCGCGGTGCCCGCGGCCGGTAGAGGGGCCCGAGAGTGACGGCGGTAACCGCCCCTCCAAAAGTCGCACGTAATTTAACGCGGTCATTTTTCGAGATAGGCCACAAACGTTGCAATCCCAACGATCAAATTTCAAATCCTGACATACAGGTAGGGGAATTACGTGCGACATTGCTGGGGAACTACTCCGGCATTTCAAACGGACGACCCACCGATGTGGAGGGCGTCCGATGGTCCGGAAGGCCAAGCTGCGGTGCCACGGTTTCCGCGGGCGGCGGCGCCTGACTGGGCTTCGAGACGACGCGCCCAGCGAAGCTCGCGGCGCGGACGGCGGACGGGCCACCCACGGGCACACAAAGCGGGTTATAGGACATTTCGTGTTGCTGGGGTTAGTCCCAGGTGTTGTGGTAGGGG